>CALDEW010000302.1 GCA_937942355.1 uncultured Pirellulaceae bacterium
ATTTCTGATTTCTGATTTCTGATTTCAAAATTCAAAATTCAAAATTCAAAATTTGATTCCGAATTCTGACTTCCCCATCCCCACTTGCCTCCACTCCCCGAGCTACTGCCGATAGTGAACCCACTGTTTCGAAGTTCGAAACAGCAGCACCGTGCACAGCATCAATCCCACGAACATGATCCAAGCAATCGCGCTGGCGTATCCCATCTCGAAATCCGCGAAAGCCGACACAAATAGACGCAGCGAAACCGTCATCAACGACTCCCCCGGCTGCCCGGTCCCTTCGCTCAAAACGTAAATGGATGTGAATGTCTGCACGCTGCGAATCAAACCCATCACCAAATTAAAAAAGATCACCGGCGACAGCATCGGGATCGTAACGTGCAACAGTTTGCGAAACTTCGACGCGCCGTCGATGGATGCCGCTTCGTAGAGCGCGTTGGGGATATCGCTGATTGCGGCCAAATAGATTACTACGAAATTTCCTACGCCCCACAGCGCCATCAACACCAGCGCGTCTTTGCTGCCCATCAACAATAACGGGCCCCCCGAAATCCAATTGCCAATTTGAGCTATCCCTTCGGCGCTGACCGCTGGACGCGCTTGATTCAACCAGTTCTGTGGTGGAAAACCGACAATGCTCAACAGGCTATTGATCAGGCCACCCTCAGGCTCAAGCATCCAAACCCACAAAATGCTGCTGGCGACGATCGGAATCACCGAAGGTAGGAAAATCAACGTCCGAAAAAATGCTTGTCCTCGAACCTTCGCCGACAACAGCACGGCCAATAGCACGCCCAGGATCACCGACAGTGGAACCGACAGCAACGAATAATAAATTGTGTTCCAAAGGGCTTTGCCGGCGCCGCGACCGCTGGCGATTTCAGCCGTCAGCCGTTGATAGTTCTCCAATCCGACAAACGTGGGTGGATTAATAATGTCAAACTTGCAGAAGCTCCAATAGAACGAAGCTATAAAAGGCCAAGCGAAAAGCAAGGTGAAACCGATCAGCCACGGCGAAGTGAAGGCGAGGCCGGCGACCCAGGCTGGCGAACCGGAGCGCGATGAACCTGAACGGGGCGAATTGTGTCGGGTGAAAGCGTGGTCGGCCATGGCTCTGATCTTAAGCCTTCCGCCGCCGATGGGTAGTCCTGACTTGAAGCGGAAGCGCTGAGAGTTGGAGCGTTTTCCTTATCCGCACTCCGCTTTAAAGCGGTACTACGAGCCTCCAATTTCCAGCTTCTCAAAAGTCGGTATATTAATGGCCCGGTACTGAGTCGCTCAACTATTCAAAATGACCACGCGGCGCACCTGATAAGCTGGCCCAATAGGGCAGATTAAAACAAAGATCTTTCAAACCACAACTTTCAATTTACAACTTTCAAGCGACCAACCATGCAAGATATTTTTGCCGACCTTCAATGGCGGGGCCTCATTCACCAAACGACCGCTGATGACAAACTGCCTCAGTGGCTCTCTGGAGAGGCGCGGACGGTCTACGCCGGATTTGACCCCACCGCCGACAGTCTGCACGTGGGCAGTCTTCTGCCACTGATGATGTTGCGTCGGTTTCAGAAAGCGGGGCATCGGCCGATCGCTTTGGTCGGTGGAGCGACGGGGATGATCGGTGATCCCAGCGGCAAAAGCGCCGAACGCAATCTGCTGTCCGAAGAACAGCTGGCGACCAACATCGTCGGTATCGAAGGTCAAATGCGGAAGCTGCTGAATTTTGACGCCGGCAAAACGAGCGCTTTACTGGTCAACAACAATGATTGGATGAAAGAGTTTTCCTACACCGCATTTCTGCGCGACGTCGGTAAAAACTTTCCCGTCAACGTCATGTTGAATAAGGACAGCGTGAAATCTCGTCTCGGCAGCGACGCGGGATTGAGCTACACCGAATTCAGCTACATGCTGCTTCAGGCGTACGATTTTGTGCACCTGAACCAACAGTACCAATGCGAACTGCAAATCGGCGGCAGCGATCAGTGGGGCAATGTCACCGCCGGCATCGACCTTGGCCGCCGGATGTTGGGGAAGCAGTTGTACGGAATCACTTGCCCGCTGTTAACCAAATCTGACGGCGCAAAAATGGGCAAAACCGAATCCGGTGCAATTTACTTATCGCCCGATCGCACCAGCCCATACGAGTTCTACCAATACTGGGTGCGCGTTGAAGATGACGATGTGGGGATGTGTCTGCGTTTTTTAACCGAGCTGACCGAAGAAGAGATCAAGTCGCTTGATCTGGCCCGCGCTGCCGAACCTCATCAGCGCGCCAGTCAGAAACGATTGGCCGAAGAAGTGACAAAGCTGATCCATGGCGAGGCGGGACTTAAGTCCGCAAAACAAGCGACCGAAATTCTGTTCGGCGCTGAAATTGCAGATCTCTCTGACAAGGAACTGCAGCAGATTTTCGCAGACGTACCCAGCGTTACTCTGCCGATGGCCCGCTTGAATGGGGGGGTGCCGATCGTTGACGCGCTGGTCGAGGCAGGACTTTCCAAAAGCAAAGGCGAAGCGCGACGCACCGTCGATCAAGGCGGAGCATACGTCAACAATCAGCGGGTCGAGTCGGTTGAGAAAACGCTTTCAAGTAGCGATTTGGCGAGTGAGACGGTGATTGTGTTAAGAAGTGGAAAAAAGAAATATAGCCTGATGAAGTTTAGCGGCTAAAATGTTTGGTTTCCTCACAAATTCCTCAAACGGCATTTCCCAAATAATCTTGCGTGTTGAAAATTTGCTTGCTCGATTTTTTGGTTAATGTGCCGATACAACGATCGGTTTACCCCATGTCCGACCTCCTTCCCTTGGCTACCAGTTCTCTTATGACAGACACGCGTCTTGAGTCGCTTACTGCCGACGTTGTCGCCGTTTTCGTCGAAAAATTTTCTTCTCAGCCAGACTTCGTCGTGGCAGCGCCTGGACGCGTTAACCTGATCGGTGAACATATTGACTACAACGATGGATATGTTCTGCCAATGGCGATAGAACGCTACACTGTCATCGCGGCCAAAATTGATCCTGAAAACGAATCGACAGCCACGCTGTATTCTGTCGATATGGACGAACAGATAGAAATTTCTTTGGTCGATCCGGTCAAAAAAGAAAACTCGCATTGGTCCAACTACGTTACCGGTGTCGTTGATGGGATGGTCAAGAGTAAAGGTTTCTCGATTCCCGGTTTTCACGCGGTGGCGAAATCCAACGTACCCATTGGCGGAGGACTTTCCAGCAGCGCATCGCTTGAGGTCGCGACCGCCACGGTCATCGAAGCGGTCGCCGGGCAGACGATTCCCAAAGTTGATAAAGGATTGGTCTGCCAAAAAGCGGAACACGAATACGCAGGTGTGCCTTGCGGAATTATGGATCAGTTTTCCAGCGTCTTATGCGAATCTGATCATGTGTTATTGCTCGATTGTCGCGATCAATCGTTCCAGCAAATTCCGTTCTCCAATCCGGATATCGTGGTGCTGATTATCAACAGCGAAGTCAAACACGAACTCAACGGCGGCGAGTATGCCGAGCGTCGTTCGCAGTGCGAAGATGCGCTTAAGATATTGGGGGGGAAATCCTATCGCGATGTGACGCTGCAACAACTACAAGAGAAGAAGGACGATTTTGACGAGGTCGTCTATAATCGGGCTCACCACGTGGTCACCGAAATTGCGCGGACGGTGAAAACAGCCGAAGCGATGAAAAAGAACGCATGGCAAACGGTCGGCGAGTTAATGTATGCCAGTCACGCTTCGTTACGAGACGATTTCGAAGTCAGTTGCAAAGAGTTGGATGTCTTGGTGGACATCGCCAGCAAAACCGATGGTGTAATTGGGGCTCGCATGACAGGCGGTGGTTTTGGCGGCTGTATTGTAGCTTTGGTGCAAGGAAACAAAGCGGATTCGATCAGTGATTCAATCTGCAGAGAGTATGAATCACAGACGGGCGTAAAGCCCTCCGCGTTCATGACGCGACCGGGCCAAGGTGCTCATGTGATCAAGTCAGCCTAGAACTGTTTTTTCTGGCTACTTCAGCTCAAGAAATATTCCAAAGCGGTACAGGAGTACCGCACTCCATAATGCATTGTGTGTTTTTGGAGTGCGGTGGCACGACACCGCTTTGGAATATTTTTTCTACGCTTTCTCAAGCTCCATCGCATATCCGCTAAGCAGTCCCTTGATCTGTTCATCAACGCGCGGCCGAGCCGTCGCTGCCCAGGGCAGAATCTTATCGTCCAGCGGCTCCAGCCCGATCCTCTCCAGCACACGGCTCATGCGATACACGGCACCTTCGTCAGTCACGTAGTCGAAAATGAAGCGTTCAGAAATGAACCTTGCCATCGCCGGTACAAGCAGTTCCGTTGGCTTGGTGGCAAAACGGTTGATGGCGTCTTGAACTTTCTGAGCGTCCACTTCGGCGATCAGTTGGTAGTACCGTTCCAATTGTCCCGGAAAGTTCTGCTGAAGCCATGAATCGATAAACATCTCAACCATCACATGGGCCACGAAACCGGGCCTCATGCTTTTTTCTCCGTCGTAGATTTCACGAATCTCAACGGCAAACTTCATCTCAAAATCACGAAACACGCCCGACGTGTGAAACCAGTAATCGTCTTTGAGGTGCTGGACCACGCCGCCGGCCACTGCGGCGACGATCGGATCTTCGTCGTCAACCCAATCCACTGCCCTTTTCCTGCGGACACGGCACTTGCGATCCACCGCAGCCAGCCAATCGGGCAGGCTGGCTCCGACGGCGTAGTAGGGTTTGTCAAGAAATGGCAGTGCGTGAGCAAAACTATTCATAGCGCTGTTTGGGGGGGAGTGTGGAATAGGGAATGAGGAATTTTAATTCAAGCCGTTTCGTGTTGATACTCGATGGCCGATCCAAACGTGTTTGCGAACTGCTCGGTCCCGTTGTCTAATCGGAATACTTCTTTTCCCATCACCCAGGTTTTCACAGGCCAGCCCTTAAGCGTCTCACCGGCCCACGGCGACCAGCCGCATTTGGTTTGCTGATCCTCATTGCGGATTGTGCGCTCAAGGTCCATGTCGACCAGCACCAAATCCGCATCGTAGCCGACTTCGATTTTTCCTTTGTTGCTGATGTCCCACACACGCGTTGGCGCTTCGCACATCCAAGCAACCACCTGCTCAATCGAACAGCGGCCTTGGTTGACTTGGTCCAGCATTAACGCCAGGTAATTTTCGACCGCGGGCAATCCTGAGGGGCATTGCGGGTAAGGCAAGTTCTTCTCTTGGATCGTGTGTGGTGCATGATCGGTGGCGATGACTTCGATCGTTCCGTCCAATAATCCCGCAAAGATCCCTTCGTTGTCGGCTTTAGTTTTGATGGACGGGTTCATCTTGACCAACGACCCAAGACGTTCGTAGTCCTCGATGGAAAAGAACAAGTGATGTGGGCAAGCCTCTGCGGTGACATAGTTGTGTTTCGCTTTGGCGGCACGGATGAGATCGACCTCAGCTGCAGTGGACACGTGAAGGACATGGAATCGGTGCTGATGACGCTCGGCGAGGTCGATCGCTCGTGCTGTCGCAATGGCCGCAGCTTCGTGGTCGCGGATCTTGGAATGCGTGGCGATGTCGGTGCTGCCGGCGTAACGTTCGGCGTTGCGTTTGACGGTCGCCTCGTCTTCACAGTGAGCACAAATTGGCAGAGACGTTTGGGAAAAAATCGTCTCCAGTGCGTCCTGCGAATCTACAAGCAAGTCACCCGTGCTAGAGCCAATGAAGATCTTGATTCCAGGCGTGCGAACGGCGTGCTTGAGGTCGTCGACGTTGTTGGGCGTGGCACCAATGTAAAAACCATAGTTCACCAGGCTGGCCTTGGACGCGATCGCCAATTTATCGTCAACCAGTTTCTGTGTCGTCGCATTGGGGATGGTGTTGGGCATCTCCAAAAAACTGGTGACCCCGCCCTTGGCACAGGCGCGTGATGCATGAGCCAGATCTTCTTTTTGGGTCAGCCCCGGTTCACGAAAATGCACTTGGTCGTCGATCACGCCCGGCATCAGCACGCGCCCGCCGGCATCAACCGTTTCGTCGGCGGTGATGGTGATCGCAGGATCAATTTCGGCAATCTTTCCTTCAGCGATTAAAACGGAAGTCTCTACGGACTGTCCACCGATGATTGCTCGTGCATTTTTGATCAGCGTACTAATGATAAATCTCCCTCTATCGCAACGTTGGTGCGGCCAAGTTAAGGCTACTTCTTGTGGTGCCCAATAATTGGCCGTCCCCGTCGCGGTTAAAACTGGTTGAAAACCTCGAACTCTGCCCCTGAATCCTGACAGACGCTTGACGAGTTGAACAGACGGGTTGGCGATTGAGTCGGCAATTGTGATAATGAGACCATCAACTCACCTCCCGCCTCCAGCAAGGATCGCAACAGATGCAAGATTTTGAAAAACTTGGTGCCTTTTACTTGGGCAAAGAATATGACATGGACGCGAAATCGCGTTCTGAGAATTTGTTGTTGTACGATTCCAAAGACCTTTGCACGCATGCGGTTGTCGTAGGTATGACCGGTAGCGGCAAAACAGGGCTCTGCGTCAGCATGCTCGAAGAGGCCGCAATCGACCGAATTCCCTCGATCGTGATCGACCCCAAAGGCGATATCTCCAATCTGCTCCTTTCCTTCCCCAATCTCAGCCCCGAAGAGTTCCGTCCGTGGGTGGACGAAGGGCAAGCCGATCGCGAAGGGATTTCGCCAGAGGTCTTTGCCACCAACGAAGCCGAAAAATGGAAGGCGGGCTTAGAGAGCTGGGGACAGGACGCCGCACGGATACGCATGATGCGCGACACCGTTGACATGCGCGTCTACACCCCCGGTGCCACGATTGGCCGGCCGCTGACCATTTTAAAATCGTTCAACTGTCCAAGTCCCGAAGTTGCCGCCGATGCTGATATGTTCGCCGACATGATCAGCTCCGCATCGTCGGGATTGTTGTCGTTGCTGGGCATTGATGCCGATCCGATCCGATCCAAAGAACACATCTTAATCTCCAATATTCTCAACACGACTTGGAGCAAGGGGCAGAACCTGGATCTGGGGGCGCTGATTTCGAAGATCCAAAATCCGCCGTTTGAGCGTGTCGGAATCATGGAACTCGATTCGTTCTATCCTGCCAAGGAACGGAACGAACTGGCGATGACGTTGAATAACTTATTGGCATCACCCTCTTTCTCCAATTGGATGATGGGCGAACCGATCGACATCAAACGCATGCTGCATACGCCTGAGGGCAAGCCCTGCGTTTCGATTATCTCGATCGCTCACATGACCGACAAGGAACGGATGTTCTTCGTTACGATTTTGCTGAATGAAGTTCTTTCGTGGACGCGCACACAAGCCGGAACGTCCAGCCTCCGCGCGATTCTGTACATGGACGAAGTCTACGGGTACTTTCCGCCGACGGCCAATCCGCCGTCCAAGCGGCCGATGCTGACGCTGCTCAAGCAAGCTCGTGCGTTTGGTTTGGGATGCGTGTTGGCGACCCAGAACCCCGTCGATCTTGATTACAAAGGCCTTTCCAACGCCGGAACCTGGTTCTTGGGGCGATTGCAAACCGAACGCGACAAGGCCCGAGTGATTGAAGGGCTCGAGGGGGCTTCGTCGCAAGCGGGGACGGCGTTTGATCGTGCTGCAATGGAGCGGACGCTGGCTGGGTTAGGCAACCGCGTGTTCTTGATGAACAACGTTCACGAGGATCACCCCGTTGTATTTGAAACACGTTGGGCGATGTCGTACTTGCGTGGACCGTTGACGCGCGATCAACTTCAGACGATTACCGAATCGGATCCCAATTACGACCCGGCGGCGATCGAATCGGCCAAAGTGCGACCCGGTGCCGCGGCGGCTGAAGCTGCCAAACCGGTCGTGGCTCAAGTCAGCCAGCAGGAACTGGTGCCTTCGGACGTTGATCAGTTCTTTGTTGCCGCCAACGCGCGTGTTGGCGATGGGCAGCGTCTGGTTTATCGGCCGATGTTGATTGGTGAAGGCCGTTTGCATTACGTGCGGGCGGGATACAAGATCGACAAATGGATGGAGCGCCGGTTTCTGGCATCAGTCGCCGGCGGTGAATTGCCGGACGAAATATGGGATGATGCAGAACCGCTGGTCGAAGCGCTGGATATGGATCGCCGCCCCGAACAGGACGCCGAATTCGCCGAACTGCCCGTCGATCTGCAGAAGGCGAAGAACTATAAGACTTGGCAAAAGGAATTAAAAGAGTTTTTGTATCGCAAACAAAATCTAACGGTCTACAAATGCACTGAACTTAAAAAATACAGTCAGCCAGGCGAAGAACTCGGTGACTTCAAGGTGCGGATGGAGCAAGCGGTTTCCGAAAAACGAGACGAAGCCAAAGAAAAGCTGACCAAAAAGTACGCTTCGAAATTTAGCACGTTGCGTGACCGCATTCGCCGCGCCGAAGACAAAGTCGAAGTGCAAGAAGAGCAGTACCAACAAGCGCGCGTGTCGGGCATGTTGTCGGTCGGTACAACCTTGATGGGCGCTCTCTTTGGCCGGAAAACGCTCAGCGTTTCCAACGCGCGTCGCGCGGGTACGTCGATGCGTGCTTTTGGCAGAAGCGGTAAAGAAAAATCTGATATCGAACGCGCCAAGGATAGCTTGGAAGACGTCGTGGTGAAGTACGAGGAACTCGAACAGCAATTCGAACAAGACGTCGACGATCTGACGGAAAAACTCTCCGTCGACAACATGGAGTTTGAAGAGCTGAGCTTACCGCCGCGGAAGAGCGATATTTCGATCGAGGACTTTGGCGTTTGTTGGATGCCGTTTGTCGTGGATTCATCCGGCATCGCCGATCCGGCGTATTAGGATTTTCAGGCGCCGATAATGGTGGCGGTAACAACGTAGGCCGTACCATGCCGATACGCGCCGTTACGGCAAGCCACTGAGCTTCAACGTTGCTGCTTCAAAAAAATTCTCAAGGTCAAGGTCAAGGTCAGGCTTGCCGGAGCAGCGCCGCCCTGTCGTGACATTCTGCAGATTTATCAGGCGAGTGGCGATTTCTCGAATTTGGAAAATCCTGCTTGATTCGGTCGGCTCGATCCGGCCTACATTGCTCCGTGCTTTCGGACCACCGGCCAAAATTTAACCTCAAAAACAGCAGAATTCCGTTTTGAGCTTCGGCTGGTGGGCCAGATCGGTAGAATACGAGTTGGCCTCTTTTTTTCTGAACTCCGTTACTGCCAATGTTCAAACTTCAATCCGACTTCGAGCCCGCCGGTGACCAGCCACGCGCCATCGAAACGCTTGTCAAGAATCTTAAGGCCAGTAACGACCCTCAGATGCTGATGGGTGTCACGGGATCCGGCAAGACGTTTACGATGGCCAACGTCATCCAGCAGATGAAAAAGCCGACGCTGGTGATCTCGCATAATAAGACGCTCGCGGCGCAGTTGTACAGCGAATTTAAGACGTTCTTTCCACACAACGCCGTTCATTATTTCGTCAGCTACTACGACTACTACCAGCCCGAAGCCTACATTCCCCAGCGCGATATCTACATCGAAAAAGACGCTTCGATCAACGAAGACATTGACCGGTTGAGACTGGCCACGACCAGTTCGCTGGTCAGCCGCAAAGATGTGATCATCATCGCAAGCGTTTCCAGTATCTACGGTCTGGGTTCACCCGAAGATTATCGCTCGATGATGGTCGCCTTGAAAGTCGGCGAAACAATCGACCGCGATAAGATGCTGGGCAAGTTCATTGAGATTCAATATCAACGTAATGACATTGCGTTTGCTCGTTCGAAGTTTCGTGTGCGCGGTGATAGCGTAGAAATCTGGCCCTCCTACGAAGAGTACGCCTACCGAATTGAATTTTGGGGCGATGAGATCGAAAAGATTTCGATCATTAATCCCCTTACGGGTGAATCAATTACTCCCGAAAGCCAAATTTTCATCTATCCCGCCAAACACTTCGTGACGTCCGAAGAGCGTATTCAGCAAGGCGTTCGCCGCATCAAAAACGAGTTGAAGGAACAGTTGGAGGAGTTTCAAACCCAGGGGAAATTGCTGGAGGCTCAACGGCTCAACGCGCGGACCCGGTTCGATATTGAAATGCTGGAGAATGTTGGCCATTGTCCGGGCATTGAAAACTATAGCCGGCATCTGGCGGGGCGCGG
>CALDEW010000303.1 GCA_937942355.1 uncultured Pirellulaceae bacterium
CTGGGGTAGTGATTGCTGCCCATGACGTAGACGGGAGATCATTTCAATGGGTTAATTCACGGGGCGGGCTTTTCGCGGATGTCGTGCTGGAGATTGGTGCCGCGATGAAGCTTCGATCGGCCGAACTTGTCGCGGATCGCATCGGAGATGTTGTCAACGCGCGATTGTTTGTCTTTGTCGGCTTGATCAAAGAGTGATAGTTGAACGGGGGCTTGGCGTGATAAGTTGGAGACCCCCATTCCAATCAACCGGACGCCGCGCTGCTGATTGCGACTGATCCCTTTCATCAATTCTGATGCGGTTTCGTACAGGGTTTGGGTCGTGTTGGAAGGCGCGATTGATTTGCTTCGAGCTAACGTCTCAAAGTCGTCAAAGCGGAATTTCAGTTTAACTGTTCTGCCAAAAATATCATGGCGACGCAGCCGCCGTCCCACTTGATCGGTCAACTCCAGCAGCCAAGCTAAGAGAATCTCTTGATCAAAGATGTCCGTGGGAAAGGTCTTCTCATGAGAGACCGATTTTGCGACTCGGTCTGGAACGACGGCGCGATCGTCGATGCCACGGGCCAGTTTGTAAAAATGATCTCCGTGGATGCCCAGCTCGTTCTGCAACAGTTCAAGCGACAAAGCGCGAAGCTGCCTCACGTTACTCACGCCCAGCCGAGCAAATTTGCTTTCGGTCACCGGGCCGATCCCCCAAACGCGCGAGATGGGAAGCGGATCAAGGAAGGCTTGGATGTTTTCAGGGTCCACATACGTCAAGCCATCGGGTTTGTCGTAATCACTGGCAATTTTGGCCAAGTATTTGTTGGGGGCAACTCCAGCGGAAGCGATCAAGCTCGTTTCATCAAAGATCCGCTTTTTGATTTCGGCGGCGATCGACAGACCATCACCAAACAGTCGCTCGCATCCGCTGACGTCCAGAAATGCCTCGTCCAACGAAAGTGGTTCGACCAAAGACGTGAAACTGTAGAAAATTCCGCGAATCTGTTTAGAAATTTTCGCGTAATGATCCATCCGGCCTTTGACGAAAATCAACTGCGGGCATTTTCGCAGCGCGATCTTAGAAGACATCGCGCTATGCACGCCATATTTGCGAGCTTCGTAACTGGCCGCCGCCACCACGCCGCGGCCGCTGCTGGATCCGCCGACTACCACCGGCTTGCCGATAAGGTCGGGGGTATCACGAATCTCGACCGACGCATAAAACGCATCCATGTCGACGTGAATAATCATGAGTAGCCCGCAGGGTTATGGATGGTCGACGGCTTTAAAGAGGCTTTTGGTACAGACGCCATGTTTTGTAACGTTGCATGCTGGTAACGCGGCTAATCGCACGAAGGGATCGGACGTTGTCTTCCAGCACCCACGACATTTCCCATTGCTTGAAAATCTGATGGCGGTCAATTAAACGTTTCATCAGCAACATCGCGATTCCCTTGGTGCGAAATTTCTCGGCAGCACCTAAAGCGATCACGCGCGCCGATGGAATGCGTTTGAGCCAAAACAGCAATTGAATCTTTCTTAACCAGTCCCATTTCCCAAACGTTTGCCTCAAGGCCCAATTAATGTCAGGGATTGTGATAACGTAGCCTACCAATTCGTCTTTGTAGTAGGCGACTTGAAACGCTTCGTGGTGAATAATGCGTCCAAGGTTCTTAATCATCGTATCTATCTCGGCGTCGGTTGAAGGCACGAAGCCCCAGCCTGATTTTCGCACTTCATTACCAAGTTTATTAACTTCGTGAACGGCATGGGAAAAATTCTCACGACTGATTTGCTCGAATCGAAGCTCGGGATAACGCTTCCTCACCTTGTCTTCGAATTCGACCAATTTCTCATCCTTCTGCGCCTGTACAGGATCGGTGCTGTCGAAACGGAACGCATAAAACGTTTTCACAATATCCAGATCGCATCCGCGAAGTAGTTTATCGTACCAAGGCCGTGAGTGACTCATCATGATCGTCGCCGGGTGCTCAAAACCATCGACCAGCACACCTATCTCGCCCTTCATCGACGGGCTCATCGGACCCCGCATCGCAGTGCAACCTTTTTCGCGCAACCATTGCTGAGCTGCGTTCATCAATCCTTTTGCGGCGTCCTGATCATCCATGCACTCAAAAAACCCAAAGAATCCCAACTTATCGTCGTGGTATTCATTGTGCAACCGGTCGACGATCGCAACGATGCGTCCCACGCAACGGTCGCCCTCGATCGCAATCCAAGCGACGCGCTCGGCGTGAGCAAAGAACGAAGAATTCGGATCGAGTTTGTCGCGCTCCATTGATTTCAATGGCATCGTGGCAACCGGATCGGCGCTGTAAATATCGACTTTGAGTTGGTGAAAGGTTTTCCACTGGCGATTGGTTTCAACCTTTACTATTGAAAGCCTCTTCGGCAGCGTCGCTATTTCACCATCGCCATCAGACATCAGGCTTGCCCGTTAGTCGTTGTTGAAGCTTGGGGTGCAACGGCCTTGTGAGCGGCGGCTTCGTTGCTCTCATGTAGTGGAATCTCTTTGGAGACCGAAACGATGGCATCGACAAGCGTCTGCATCTGCTCAGTGGTGTGCAAAGCGCTGGCAGTGATGCGAATAATCGAAGTCCCATAGGGCACCGCTGGGTACATTACGTTGTTAACGATGATGCCGTGTTTATTCTCCAGCAACTTCACCGCCGCCAGTGCCGTCATGCCCCGAGTGAATATGGAGGTGACAGCGCCTTGTGGATTACCGATGTTGAAGCCTGCATCACGCAGCCCGTTCCTTAACACATTAAGATTGTCCCACAATTGCATTCGCCGTTCGGGCATCGACTGCATCAACTCCAAGGATTTGATCGTTGCGTTGGTGATGCATCCGGGTAGCGCTTTGGTCAGCACAAAACCGGGCGACACGAACTTGATAAAATCCAGCACATGTTGTGGACCGCAAAGGTATCCGCCAAAAGTTCCAAACGCCTTGGCAAAGGTACCGCCATGCAAATCAACTTCGTCTTCGACGCCGAAGAACTCAGGCGTGCCGCGTCCGTTATCGCCGAGGACACCTGTGCCGTGGGCATCGTCCACGAAAAGACGCGCGTTATATTTCTTTTTTAGCTCAACCAGTTCCGGCAACGGAGCCAGGTCGCCAGTCATCCCGTACACGCCGTCAACAGCGATCATTTTCGGTTGGTCCAGCGGGCATTCCTTAAGATAGTGTTCGAGTTCGTCCAGATCGTTGTGGCCAAACCAAGTCGCTTCGCCCTTACATAGCTTTGCACCATCGGAAATACATCCGTGGGCATAAGCATCGACGAAGACGCGTTCCTTGCGTCCGACCATACAGGCCACCGTGCCGGTCATCGCGCCGAGCCCAAGATTGAAGACGAGTGCGCCTTCGGTTTTTCGAAACGCGGCCAGTTTGGCCTCGAGCTCAAGATGCATTGACGTGTTGCCCGTCAGAGGCCGCGCCCCCAACGGAGTTCCGACGCCCGAGGTTTCGCAAATTTCAGTGGCCGCGGAAACAACATCCGGGTGCGTCGCCAGCCCAAGATAGTCATTGGTGGCGACCTGCATATATTGTTTGCCGTTGACGGTGACTTCCGGCAGGCAGTTCACAGTCGGGAACTCGCGAAAGAACGTTTCTACGCCTGCCTCGAAATGTTCTCCGGTTAACTTTTTAATTCGGTCCCAAAATTCATCGCACTTATCGAAAATGTCTGCCATCAGTTTTGGGCCCTTGGATCAATTGCCATTTCAAAAAAAAAACGGCCATGAGTCTCACCCACGGCTCGTCGAACACTCCTTCGTTTAGTGCAAAAGTTTAGATTCCAAACTGTCCAAATTCAATGCGAAAACGCCCTGTATTAGCAAATGCTAAAATGTCCCTCTGCTCATTCGCCCTACAGTGTCCAGCAAGCAGCTGACAACAGGGGAGCTTATAAGGTGAGATTTCTAACGCGAATCTTCGCACCCCAAGTGGGCTGAAGGGAATTTTTGACGATCCCAGTGTTTTCTTTGTTAAATATCTGGATTGCAGCCGGAAAAACATTGTACGGGGCGTTGCCGGTTTAAATAATGTCCCGTCGATCAATGTTATTTGATCGCTGAATCCCCCCAGGCCACTTTTGGCTGAAACTGAGGCCCGTAAGATGAAAATTCTCCTTCTTTGGAACGATTACTCAGCCAATCGTATCGTCAAGTTCTCCGTGGAGTATTCGATTGAAGGCAACACGTTAAGTGTTTTTGATGTGGTTCCGATCGAAGTAAAACTTCTAGATTTGCAATGGCATACCGTGGTTACTCGGATGGCGGTGCGTTCGTCCAAGACTTACGAATTGCTGAGATCGCGATTCTTGGCTTCCAACGGTTTAAATAAGTTGGTCGATGAAATTGCTGAACGCCATCATCTTTCGGTCGTCACGCGCTGAAGCGTTCCCAAACCACCACTTTGGAATCGAGAGATCGCTATCTTTTTTGGTTCAGCCGAAACCGCTCCAGAGCAGCGTTACGTCTTCGTTTTAGGGTAGTGGATGAGGCCACGAATCCAGCGGCTGCATTAAACTATGTATTAAACTATGCATTAAAGGGTGATTCAAAAGGTAGAGGAGAGGCCGGACTCGTTGCCTCATCCACTACCTAAACCCAATTTGCTAGTTGAATCACTACACTTGCCGCGGGTGGCGACGCGAAGAGAAGGAACATCGGGAAAACGCGACTCAGCGAACCAGCGGCTAGCGCCTCGCCGCTCACAAAATGAGTCCTTTGGACCCGAAGTAAGGGCGATTGGGCGCGGGCCGACTGGTCTTAGGTTGTGATTTCAGGCTATATTATCGGTGCGATGCTCTCAAACTCGGAACGCGTCGTTGGCCTTCAACGTTCGCATTCTCATGAAACCACTTCCGCTGAGAACGCAGCTATTCGAAATCAAACAGGGCGATACCTAGCATGAAACTTCAGCGGACGATGATCTTCATGATCTCTACGATCGTGCTGATTGCCTCTAACAGTGACTCGCGCGCGGAGGAAGAATCCTCGGCCGACGCCTCAACCGTTGAAACTTCATTGAAGGCCGGTTCTGACAACCCACGCTCAACTGCCACGCTGCAAACGCCGCCGGCGCTAGTTCAAGCCGAAGGTTTACGAGTACAGGCGATCCAAAAAGCCATTCAGGCAACCGTTTGTATTTTTGGCCCCAAAGGACAGGGCGGCGGCAGCGGCGTCGTGATTTCTTCTGACGGTTACGCACTGTCCAACTATCACGTCGTCGAAGCCTGTGGTGCGTTTATGAAATGTAGCATGCCCGATGGCGTGCTGTACGACGCTGTGATTGTCGGCATCGATCCAACGGGCGACGTTGCGCTGGTGAAATTGTTGGGGCGAGACGATTTCCCGACGGCAACTATTGCTGACAGCGATAAAGTTCAAGTCGGCGATTGGTGCTTCGCGATCGGAAACCCATTCCTCTTAGCCACCAACTTTCAACCGTCTGTTTCGATGGGGATTATCTCTGGAAAAAATCGGTACCAATATCCGTCGGGAACGTTGTTGGAATACGCTGACTGTTTACAGACCGATGCCGCAATCAATCCGGGGAACTCCGGTGGAGCATTGTTCAATAGCGATGGCGACCTAGTTGGCATCAACGGACGCGGCAGCTTCGAAAAACGAGGCCGTGTCAACGTCGGTGTTGGCTACGCGATCAGTATTAATCAAATTATGTATTTCCTGGACCATCTAAAAAGCGGTCGTTTAGTGGATCATGCCACGCTGGGAGCGACCGTTGAATCTGATAGTGAAGGTGTGGTGCGCGTCAACGATGTTCTGCCGACGTCGGATGCGTTTCGTCGTGGCTTGCGGTACGACGATGTGATTGTTTCTTTTGCGGGACGTAAAATCTCAACCGTTAATCAGTTTAAAAATGTGCTTGGCATCTTACCCAAAGGTTTCACACCAAAGATCGTTTATCAGCGCGAAGGTGAACAATTCGAAATTGTTGTTCGCCTGGCGGGGGTTCACGCGACCGGGCAGCTGACCGAGATCATCGAGGGCAAACCACTGGATCCGCCGGCGATCCCCGGGATTCCTCCATTGCCAACGCCCGATGATTCTGAAGGACCCGAAGAAGACGGAGACGGAGAGAAAGCGGACCCCGAGGAAGCGTCCGAGGGAGAGGAACTGCATCCTTATCATCACCTGCATATCAAGCGCAGAGGATTTTCCAATTACTATTTCAATCTTCTCAATCGCAACCGGGTTTGGGAAAAGTTCATCGCGTTGGGTGGGATCTGGGATCAGCAACCCGGTCGCTGGCGAATTACAGGAGTAGTCCGCGATGATATGGCGGCGGATGAAGTGCCGTTTCAGCTGATGTTGGGGGACCAGAAATCGGGAATAAGAATCGGTGATTCCTCTTTTGTGCTGGATTCTACCGAGGATTTATCGCAACAGCTTGTCCCACCGGAAACCGGTGGTTTGTTGGTCGCATTGCATTTGTGGCGGGCGATGCTGGTCGAAGGTCCGCAGCAGTTCGGAGACGTTTACTACTTCGGAGGGTTGCCGGCGCGCCGGGTCGCAAACCAGCAGGCAGAAGAAACAGTTGATGTATTGATAGCAACACGGGGCGTCACGGAGACTCACTTTCGGTTCAACCGCAGCAAGGCGCTATTACAAAGCGCCGAGATGTTTCCTGAGATCAACTCGGACCCGTGTCGACTTGCATTTTTAGACTATCAGCGCGATGGAGATCTGATGGTGCCGCGGCGGATCCAGTTTGACGCAGGTTTTGGATCGCCTGAGAAGACTCTGGTGATAGAGCGGATTGAATTTTTGCAAAAGCGAGTTGAGGAGAACGCAAAATGATCAGGTCGCTCTTTCTCTGTCTAGCTTTCTTGCAATATTTCACGACGGCCGACAGCATCGCGCAAACGCGTTCTTCAACCATCAATCGTACTGTCTCGCAGACGCTACCTAAGACCGTCAAAATTGTCGGCAGCGGTGGTTTCCGTGGGCTCGAAGCGTATCAGAGTGGTTTCCTGATTTCCAATAAAGGCCATGTCCTGACGGCCTGGAGCTATGTGCTGGACAGTGACGTTGTAATGCTGACGATGAACGATGGGACCAAAAGAGAAGCCCAACTGATTGGCTTTGATCCGCGATTGGATATCGCCGTATTAAAAATTGACGTGGCTGATACACCGCACTTCAATCTGGAGATCGACACGACCGCAGGTGTCGGTGATCGAATTTTGGCGTTTAGTAATTTGTATGGTGTTGCCACCGGTAACGAGCCGGTCAGTGTTCAGCAAGGATTTGTGTCGGCCAAGATTCAACTTTCGGCGCGGCGCGGCGCTTATCAATCGCCGTATCAGGATGACGCTTACTTGTTAGATGCGATGACCAATAACCCTGGCGCCGCTGGCGGCGCTCTGACTGATTTACAAGGCCGTTTGGTAGCGATGGTGGGCAAGGAACTGCGCGACAGCAAGACAGGGGCTTGGTTGAATTTTGCGCTGCCGATGGAAAAGTTAACCGATGCAATCAAACGCATTCGGGCCGGTGAAATGACCAGTAGCAGCGATATCATTGACCGGCCCACCGAACCGATTAGCGCGGCGTTGCTTGGTTTTTCGCTGGTTGCCGACATCGTCCAGAAAACGCCACCTTACATCGATCGCGTCGTAGTTGGATCGGTGGCTGCCGAGAACGGCGCTCGGCCAGATGATTTGATCATCGAAGTCAACGGGCAAATGACCGCCAGTGTGAAGGACGTTCTAAAACAGTTTCAGCGCACCGACCGTGATGATACTGTCGAACTGACGGTTCAGCGAGGCAATCGGTTCATTGACATGAAACTCCAGCTGGTGAAGTAGGGTAGTGGAATAGCCCACACCTGCGAGTTCTATTTTTCAATGAGGTAACTTTGTTCGGCCGTCTACTATTACTATTTATCGTCGTCCCTTTGCTGGATTTGTTCTTGCTGCTGTGGATTTCCAAATTCACTGGCCTCGCTGCGACGATCGGGCTGGTCATTCTGACGGGTATCATTGGTGCCTGGTTGGCCAAACAGCAAGGCACTTTTGTGAAGGGCCAGATCAAAGATCGGCTCAGCCAGCAGCAGATGCCGGCGGACTTGATCGGCGATGGAGCGATGATTCTGTTCGCGGCTGGTCTGTTACTGACGCCCGGATTGCTGACGGATCTATTGGGTTTCAGCTTGCTGATTCCTGCTTGCCGATCCCAATACAAAAAGGTGTTCGCACAGAGTTTCAAAAGCAGTTTTAATTTCCAAGTATTCACGCCGCCAATGAACCAACCCAGACACCACCCCGATGATCCCAATATTATCGATGGAGAAGTGGTTGAGAAACATAATGAAGACGAATCACCATTACCTAGAAAGTGACGGATATGAAGCTCAAGCCAGAGAGAAGTTTAAACCACAGAGGACACAGAGATCACAGAGACACTGACCGCCGAAACTCTGTGATCTCTGTGCACTCTGTGGTTAATTCTTTTGGCGCTCCTCGATGACCAGATGCACGCAAGAAATGAGATCGTAGGGCCGTTTCCTCTACCGGCCACGCGCCGAGCCTTCAGTAAATAGGCCGCTGGGAAACGGTGATGTGGACAGCGCTGAGTAGGCTTATAAGTTGGATTTGTTTAATTCTTGGTAGGTCTCCGGCGGAGCGTCGACCTCCCGAATTCGGTGGCTGTGGGTATACGCGTTGAATTTTTGTCCTGAGTTGAATCCGATTAAGGTCAGCCCAAAACGTTCGGCTAAGTCAATCGCCAGACTTGACGGCGCTCCTACAGCGACCATGACGGGGATGCGGGCGATGATCGCCTTCTGTACCAATTCAAAACTGGCTCGGCCGCTAACCGTCATCACGCTTTGTCTCAACAATTCAGCCTGTTGATTGATCAAGCATCTACCGACCAACTTGTCGACCGCATTGTGACGACCGACGTCTTCGGTCAGCATCAATAAGCGCCCGCCGGTCGTTAGCAAACCCGCCGCGTGAAGACCGCCGGTGTTGCCGAAAATAGATTGTTGATCTTGCAGCTTATTGGGCATCGCCAAAATCGTCTCAGGGGTAATCGTGACTTCATCGCCGGTGATCACGTCCACGTTTTGCGCCTCCACCGCGTCGAGCGAGGCCTTGCCGCACACGCCGCAACTGGATGTCGTGTAGAAGTGGCGTTGTAGTCGACTCATGTCAACACCAAAACCTTCCACAAGGTTAACGCGCAGCTGATTGCTGGTCGTCTCTCCGTCGGCGACGGGCCCGCACGTTTCGAAGCTGTCTAATTGCTCGGCGGAGGTGATGATGCCTTCGGAAAAAACGAACCCGGCAGCCAAAGCATGGTCGTCGCCAGGCGTGCGCATCGTGATCGACAGGCTGCGGTCTTTTCGTTTTTCGCCGTCGCTGAAGACGATGCGGATTTCAAGCGGGCTTTCGACCGCAACGGCATCGTCGACCGATTGGGATGCGATTTTTTTCTGGGCAGCGTCGCTGGAGTAACGTTTGATGGAAACTTGACGTTGGCCGACGTTGTTTTCTTCGGGTTTATTCATTGGATGGTTCGCTGGGGTGGTTGCCGTCGGGAAGCGGCTTTGATTGCGAGTTTTGAATCGCTTCGACGTCGATTTTGATGTTCCATATCGTTACTGGAGCAAGCGGTGCAAAATCATCAGTCCATCGGATCTTGGGCATGTTGCTGGGCCAAGATGTTTCCAGCGGATCCATCCAAGACGCCGACAGTAGCTCCGGGTTGCGACTTAAGCAGACCCACAACGTTCCTTTGTCTTTCGGTCCATTCTTGTTTTCACGGACGAAGCTGAAAAGGCCTTTCTCAGCGGCCAGCGTTGCAATGACTGGTCGCAAATCCACAAAACGATTCGTGATATGGAACACCAGCATCCCATCCGCACGCAATTGTTTCAAGTAAAGTTCAACGCACTCGGTGGTGATCAAATGCTGAGGAATAGCGTCACTGGAAAATGCGTCGACGAACAGAAGATCGAATTGATTGCCGCCGTTTCGTGCCAGTTGCCGTTCAAGCAGGACTCGTCCATCTCCAATGTAGACGTCCGTCTGTGATTGGTAGCGGTCTAAAAACGAGAACTGAGTTTTCGCAATCGCTTCAACGGCGGGGTTGAGTTCGTAGAATGAGAAATGATCCTCCGGTTCGCACCATGTGAGCATCGCTCCGATTCCCATGCCAACAACACCGGCGTCAAGACCAGGCGTTTGACCTTGGGATTGCTGATGCTCGCGCATCCTTCGAAATGCGATGCCAACACCACTGTTGCCGGTGTAGTATCCTGACGGCTGAAAAGCGATTTCAGGATCGAGATTCTGACCGCCGTGGTCAACGTTACCGCTGACAAAACGCCGATAGGTTTCGTCCTCTGTCACCATTACAATGCCGTACACGTTGCGCTGACGCGTGATTAGCGCATCCTTTTCTAAAGTCCCGCTCGTTTGCAGCATTAAACTGGCCAGCGTCACCGAGGCAGTTAATCCGCAGCCCAAAAGTGTCAATAGAAGTGCGGGGCGTCGGGCCGTTCGATAGACTTGTAGCGTTACGAGCGCTAAGCATCCGATGATCGCCAGTTGAAATTCAATGAAGTGGTCGAAGATTGCGGGGGCGACGATCGCGGTGAAGATTCCTCCGACGGCGCCGCCAACGGAAATCGTTAAATAGAACGCCGTAAGTTTCGATGGAGGCGGCTTTAGCCGTTCAAGTTCACCGTGACACACCATACTGACGAAGAAGCAAACCGCCGTCATGACAGAGATTTGCAGAGCAATGGAAACGTAAAGATGCGATTGAACGACGCCAATTCCTAAAACGATGCTGATGCAGAGCAGCGGCAGGAAGACAGCGCGATGATACAGTTGCGGCTTCTCAAAACAGATGATGAACGACAGCAAATACGCAGCCAGTGGTAGTATCCACAAAAATGGAGCCGATGCGATTTCTTGGCACATTAAATTCGTCGTTGCCAGGAGAATCACCGAGGCAAAGCAAGCCAGAAGGAACCAGAGGCTGATGGCACTTGGGGACAACGTAGTTGATGTTGCTGGTTCGGTCGCCGATTGCCAATGGGTTAATCGTGTCGTTGGCCAAGCCGTCAATAAACATAGTACTACGTAAAGTAAAAGTCCCGCGGACCAGATCCAAGCCTGCGCCGAAAGTGTTGCCATAGGCTCGATCAAGAACGGATAAAGCAGCAGCGCCAACATCGAACCTAGGTTGGAAACGGCGTAGAGCCGATAGGTGGTGCCTCCGCTGTTGGTGTAGGATTTATCGGAATTGCTCAGTGCTTCATGCCATAGTTGCACCAGCGTACTGTTTGCCGACAGCGCGAAGTAGGGCAAACCAACCGTCAGCAGCAACGTCAGCGCGACCGAGAAATTTAGGCTTTCACCGGCCGCGTTGAGCAGCGCAGGGTCGGGAATGATCGGAAGGAAGCAACATGCGGCAATCAAAACCACTGCGTGGCAGAAGAAGGCCGCGGGGCAGGAAAACCAACGTCGCAGAACATAGGAATACGCATACCCAAGAACCAGCATGACTTGAAAGAACATCATGCAAGACGTCCAAACGGCCGCTGACCCGCCAAACCACGGCAGAATTGTTTTTGCAATGATCGGTTGAACCAGAAACAACAAAAACGAACCCAGAAACATCGTCGGTCGCAAAAGATGGGACGACATTGGTTGCATATTGGATCATTTCTCCGGGGTAGTTTCGGCGCGAAAACGCTTTGGCTATCATCGTACCCATGGACAACGAAAAAATAGCCAAGAATCTAACTCAATTAGCAGACTTGTTGGAGTTCACCGGAGCCAACGCATTTCGATTGCGTGCTTACCGCAACGGGGCGCGAAAAATTAAGGACCTGACCGTTTCGATCAAATCCATGATCGCAGAAGGCGAAGACTTAACCAAACTCGACGGCATCGGTAAAGGCGTCGCTGAAAAATGTATCGAACTTTGCGAAACGGGTAAACTTGAACAGACAGAGGAGCTGTTCGAGACCGTTCCCCGGACGGTGCTGGATTTGCTAAACGTCCCCAAACTTGGTCCCAAGAAAGCAGCCGCGCTGTTCAACGAACTCAATATTCAGAATCTCGATCAGCTCAAGGCCGCCTGCGAAGAGGGCATCGTAAGCTCCTTAGCGGGCTTTGGCAAAAAAACCGAAGAGTCAATTTTGGCGGGCATCGCGATTGCAGTTGCAGCCAATCAGCGCATTTTGTGGGCTGCCGCGGATAAGATCGTTGAACGACTGCGTGAACACATGACCCAATGTGCGGCCGTCAATCGAATCGAATTTGCGGGCAGTTACCGACGCGGCAAGGAAACCGTTGGCGATCTCGACATTCTGGTCACTTCCACCGAAGCCGAAGCGGTAATGGATCATTTTGGTCACTTTGAGGATATCACATCAACAATCGTCCGCGGCGAAACCAAAATGTCGGTACGGTTGGAGGATGAATTCCAAGTCGATCTGCGCGTGGTGCCTGATGAGTCTTTCGGCGCGGCGCTTCAATACTTCACAGGTTCCAAAGACCATAACGTTAAGGTTCGGGGACTGGCCAAGGCGAAGGGTTTGAAAATCAACGAATGGGGCGTCTATCAAATCGACGGCGATGATGAAAAACTGATCGCTGGCAAAGAAGAAGCTGACGTTTATCAGGCCTTAGGATTGCCGTGTTTCGAGCCGGAACTTCGTGAGGCGCGGAAGGAATTCGATTTAGCGCAGTCCGAAAAAATTCCTCAGTTAATTACGCTTGAAGATATCAAAGGTGACTTGCACATGCACACAACCGAATCCGATGGAAAAGATTCGATCGAAACGATGGCCAAGGCCGCGCGTCAGCACGGGCTGAAGTATATTGCGATCACCGACCATTCCAAACGCGTCGCGATGGCAAATGGGCTCAATGAAGAACGGCTGTTGAAACAGTGGGCTCAAATCGACGCGATCAACGAAGCGGCGACCGACGATTTTGTGATCCTTAAAGGGGTTGAGTGCGATATCCTAGAGGCCGGCGGAATGGACATTGAAGATGAAGTATTGGCTCAGGCTGATTGGGTCATCGCCAGCGTTCATTATGGGCAAAATCAGCCGCGGGAGCAGATTACCGACCGCATCCTAGGGGCGATTGAGAATCCAAATGTCACCATGGTGGCGCATCCGACGGGAAGATTGCTGAATAAGCGCGAGCCTTATGACGTTGATTTAGAGGCCGTGTTTTCGGCCGCGTTGTCGCACGGAAAATTGCTTGAGCTTAATGCAAATCCCGTAAGGCTCGACCTGAACGATGTTTACTTGATGGCGGCGAGCGAAAAAGGAATCCCGATCGTCATCAACACCGATGCGCACAGGACGTTAGGGCTGGCGAATATGAAGTACGGGATCAAGCAAGCACGACGCGGAGGTTTGACCGCGCAAAACGTCGCCAATACTAGGACGCTGAAACAGTTAAGAAAACTGATTGGTAAGTAGCTCTTGAGGTGTCTTGAGGAAGATGTGCGATGCAGCGTATTGCCAGCGGAAAAGCGCGAGCCCAACGGTCCCTGCTGCGAAGATGTGAACCGCAGTGCGCTAGCCGCGGGTTGCGGAAGCCAACGGAAAAATCATCGGGGAAACGTGACTCAACGAACCAGCGGCTAGCGCCACGCCGCTAACATACTCAGTCCGCCGGACTCATAGTAAGGGCCACCGAGCGCGCGTCAACGGTTCGTTACGTAACGTATTCACAATGTCTCTAACAAATGATTTTTATCCATTGGTTAGGCGGGCTGAAGCGTTTGAAAGTCAACGCGATCCAAACAACCTTCCCGCAAAATGCTGTTCCAGTCGCCATGCCTGCGGTTGGTGAAATCAATCCGCACTTCGGCTGCAAGCAACATGTTCTTGGGCGTTTTTTTGGCCGATTATTCCTTGCAACTTCGTGAAGAAGATGTGAAGGGATAAGCTGTGCCGAATGTGTCAATGACCTTTCCGGTTGCGTAAACAACAGTGGCTTTTGTCATTACGGAGCCGTTGAGAATTCGCTGGGTTGTTCTAACAGTCGAACTGATTCAACGCGCACGACCAACAAACTTTCTCAAATTACGAACCGGATTTCGGTTTTCGCTAGAAAAGATAGTTGATGCTGACAAAGGATGTGCTTCAGGTTGTCGAAACCTTACAACATGGACGGATGCAAACAACCGCGACACATGGCTCGGAAGCCTTGGGGCAGTTGCTGAAGCACCTTTGGTAATTTCGAGAGATGGCACACATATTAGTATGGAGATTAATCTAATGAGCCGCTTAACTATGAAAATGAAACTGGCTCTCGGCATTGCCGGCGCCCTCTTTGCGGGCAGCAATGCAAACGCACAAGAGTACTTTGACTCGTACGGATCTTACGAGCCAGCCTGTGCTTCATGTGCGGGAGCAATCGAAGCCGCAGCACCAGCAGCAGATGATGGCCCTTGGTCATTGTTCAACTTTGAGAACCTTAACGTGGGTGGGTGGATCCAATTTGGATACCACTCAGAGAGCAATGATCTTTTCAACAGTCAACCGAATGACTTTAACCTTCACCAAGGCTGGTTGTTCGTAGAGAAGGTCGCAGAGCCCACAAACGGAGGCCTTGGATTTGGTTTCCGTTTCGACGGAATGTACGGTATCGACGCTAACGATACTCAGGCGTTTGGCAACAACCCAGGACGATTTGACCTCGATCCAAGCTTCCAACGTGGCGGCGGGTACGGATGGGCGATTCCACAGTTATACGGTGAAGTTGCTGGTGAGAATTGGTCGGTTAAGGTCGGTCACTTTTACACGCTGATTGGTTATGAAGTCGTTACCGCTCCCGATAACTTCTTCTACTCTCACGCCATCACGATGTACAACTCTGAGCCGTTTACTCACACAGGTGCCATCGGTACATTCAACGTTAGCGATGACACAACGATCTACGGTGGTTGGACAGCTGGCTGGGATACTGGTTTCGATCAGTTCGGCAACGGAAGCAACTTCATAGGTGGTATCAGCACTGCTATCTCTGACGCCACAACAATGACTTACATCACAACCATCGGTGACTTCGGTGCTCGCGGCTCTGATGCTTACAGCCACAGTTTCGTCTTTGACACACAAGTCACAGACAACTTTAACTGGGTTGTTCAAAGTGATCTTCTTCGCGTTCAAGAAACTGGCGAAGACAACGTTGGTATCAACCAGTACTTCCTGTACACCCTCAGCGACACTTTGGCCTTCGGTACTCGTGTTGAGTGGTGGAAAGGTGACAGCATAACTGGATACGCTCCTCACGGTGGCGTTCTTCCTGCCGGTGGCGGTTCTCACTCTTACTACGACGTAACATTTGGTCTGAACATCAAGCCTTCCCAAAACTTGATCATTCGCCCAGAGTATCGTTACGATTGGTCACCTGCTGTTAACTACGAGCAAGGTTACTTCGGCGTGGATCTGATCGCATTGTACTAATTTCGAGTTGATCTGAAGAGAAATTCGAGTTTGAAGAAAACTGAAAACGGCGCTTTGCAAGTCGCAGAGCGTCGTTTTTCTGTTGGGATTTTCTTGTAGCAATGGTACTTGACGTTAGTGTTAAACGCTAACGAGCTTCGGAACCGGCACTGACCGGAGAATCAAAAATCTTAACCTTCATTGAGCCCGCTAGTGCCATACATCGCCTCAGATTTGCGGCCTTAGATCTGAGGTTGGAGGTAGTGGATGAGGCAACGAGTCCTGCCCCTCCTCTACCTTTTGATTGCCCCTTTAACGCATCGTTTAATGAAGGCTCGGGATTCGTGGCTTCATCCACTACGCTAAAACTAAGACGTAACGCTTCACTAGCGGTGGGTTGAGCAGCCAAGTGAAAAAACATTGGGAGACGCGACTCATCGAACCAGCGGCTAGCGCCTTGCCGCTAACAAACGGGGTCCTTCGGACCCGAAGTATTGGTCAAATCGTGCGACACTATTGCACGTCAGAAATTAGCAAAACGTTGTATGACCTTCTTACCCGCGCTAGACCGAACAGTTTGAAGAAATTCTTAGCGGCATCTGACGCAACCTTCTATCAGACGGCAAGTTTAACTTCACAGAGCGCCGATACTCTTAAAAATGGCTGGACACTTATCGTGTTTTTGGCCCGCATTTTCGAATCAGCATTTTATCCGCCAAATAGCCCAACTCCCCAGATCGTTTGATCTTAAGTCTGCAATCAAGTGAAATATCGTCCGGCTGTTCTCTAGCCATCATACGCAAAAAGACTTAGACTTAATCTGATTAGATCGAACCCCACGTGAACGGCTTCACCAGATTTTTAAAGAATAATGAATCGTTGTTTTAAAAATACGCTACTACTTGTCTTCGCTTTGGCGGCGTTTTGGAGTATTCCAGAGACCTGCGATGCCCAGCAGTGGGCTCGTTCGATGTTCAGCGAATTCTCTCATGACTTCGGGAACGTTCCAAAGGGCCAGCGTCCCGAGCATCGTTTCGTTGTCGTGAACAAGTTCAAGGAAGACATCAAGATCCGCAACGTTGTCTCCAGCTGCGGTTGCACATCGGTCTCTGTTACCAAAAAGACCTTGAAGATGTGGGAGAAGGCGGAGGTCGTTGCCGTTTTCAACAGTAATGCCTTCGACGGGTTCAAACAGGCTACCGTGACGGTTCAGTTCGAACGCCCTTACGTCGGTGAAGTACAGCTGACCGTGCGTGGCAACATTGTGAGAACGTCCGGTTTGAGCATGTCGCCCAAGGAAATCAGTTTTGGGCAGGTCACCGAAGCGAACCTTCCCGAACGTGTCGTTAAGTTAGAAACGCAGGGCGATCCAAGCTTCCGCGTTGTTGACGTGAAAAGCACATTTCCCCATATTTCGGTTTCGTTGAAGGAGACCGTGCGGAACAGTCAACAGGTGGGCTATGAGATGCGAACCCAGCTTAAGCCTTCAATTCCTGCGGGAGCGTCCGATGGTGAACTGATCCTGATTGTCGACGAACGAAATGGTCGTCGCCAAATTAGGATCCCTTTCGACGCGAAAGTCGTCGCAATAAAAATCAGCCCCGAAGTCATCACGCTGGCCAACGTTAAACCGGGCCAGGAAGTTAAGAAGACGATTATTCTTCAATCCGAACGCGAATTCAGTATCACCGATGTGAAGTGCCGTACCCGCGCCTACCGTGTCAAGCAGAAGAAGAAAGGGGCTCGCAAAGTCCATGTGGTCGATGTGATTTACACTGGCGAAAACGAACCCGGCAAACACGAATGCGACCTCAGCTTCTACACCGATCTTAACGAAGGTGTCTCCGGCGTTGTCAAAGCGATTGTCGACATTGCAGCACAGTAGATTGATGACCGAACGCGGAAAGATTTCTATTTCCCCAAGGCGCGAATCGACATCAAATAAAGTCTGAACTTAGAAGACATCTGCCACAGACGTTCCGTCTTCGGCTTGAAAAGGAAATCAGAGTTCTTTAGGACGCCAGATGTCCATCAGCTCAAACCCTTTGCCTATCACATGGTTTTTGCTCGCGCCCCAATCGTCGCCAGTCATTTCAACCCACGCGACGGTTGCCGTTGGAACCGATTCACAGCTCCCGGTCAATTTCTCGATCAGCATTTCGATTCCCGGATTGTGTCCCAAGAACATAATTGAATTGAGTTTTGCTTCGGTTGCATTTTCGGCCAGTCGCACCATCTGCGCGACGTACGTGGTCCAGGGGGCCAGATAGAGATCTTCCATCGACTCCAATGAGTCGCTGGAAAAAACGTCGCCACCAATGGTCGTCTCTCCATCGAATTGTTCGGCCAATAATTCTGCCGTCATCACGGTTCGTTTGGCTGACGAATGGAACAGCTTCTCGGGAACGAGGTTTTGTTCCACTAACAACCGCCCCAACCTCGGGGCATCTTTGAGGCCGCGTTTGTTGAGCGGGCGATCATGATCGGCGGTTCCCGGATCTGCCCATGAGCTTTTCGCGTGACGCATTATCAAGATTGTTTTTGGCATAAATAACGTGACGTTGGTGGTGGGATATATCCGGGCTTTCAATCCTCGAACGTCCAATTTCTCAAGTGACCGGTATGCCTTATCGGAATAACCGGAACAGGAAGCCACAAAATACGAGGGTTGAAACGCAGCGCGCGACACCAATCTTACTTTTCACGGCAAAAACGATCGTGATTCGACGAGCCTTTGTATAATATATTTATCGCTGTTTATATGCTGCTAGGGAGCATATATCAATCACGGCTCCAATCTTCTATCCATCGCCGGCCATTGGCCAGCCCCTTTTCCCAATCGACTTGTATCAAATTGGTTATTGAAAATGAAACGAAAAAATCTAAACCTCATTATCCAAAGCATTGCTTGCGGGGCAATTGCCCTTAACCTCGCGCCAAATCTGCACGGCCAACAATTCGACAATCATTTCAACGGCACATTTCAAGAAATGTCGGATCAAGGAGTAGTTCCCTACGCTCCGATGCAAACGCCTGGTCTGACCGAAATGGAAGTTCCTGGTTCCGCTTACTTCGTTGGTCCCGATGGCGAACGTCTGCCAGATCAGAACCTTTATCAAGGCAATAGCGTCTTGGGAATGCCTCCAGCAGCCGGGCAAATCGGCGGCGAAACAATCATCTCCCAAGATCCGATCTACGATGGCAAGAACATCTATCCCATGGGAACGTTTCCGTCACAAGAATTTGGCGAACGAATTATTTCGCAGACGACAGTTGATGAGAACGGAAAGACTGTCAACGTTCCAGGAACTCTAGAGCGTGGCGCAGCTATCAGCGAAGGCGTTGGGATGGAAAACGGGATTCCAGTCGACCAAGTGGTTAGGCCGGATCTGGACGAAATCACGACCGATGAAGTCCAGCCGCCTGTCCCCGATGGAGGCGCTACAGAATTTGCGTCGCCCAGCCCAGATGCGCCAGGTGAAAGTGTTGTCGTCACAGATGGGCTTCCAAAGGAAATGGACAATGCAAGTAGGGAATATGGAAACAATGTACAGCTGTCCAACCTGAAAATGCAATTGGAGAAACTCAACACGCGCCATGACCGGTTGAAAGATCGAATGAGCCAAGCCAATCGCCAGATTGAGAAACTGAAGCAAGAGAAGCAGAAGGCTGAAAAGATAGCCAAGGAATCTGCGCTGCAACAACAAAAATCTGAAGCGATGGCGATGGCGAAGAAAGAAGCCGATGCCAAGATAAGCACTCTGACGAAAGAGCTGGCTGAGACCAAGAAGTTGTTGGCGTCTGCAAAAAAACAACTAACGCAGCCCGAAGCTGCCGACAAAGGCATGTCCGATAAGCTGGCAACGCTAATGACTGCCAAAGAAACGGCTGAAGCAGGTTTGGCCAAGCTGAAGAAAAAGTCAGGGGCGGACACTGCAAAACTCAAGAAGCAGATCAAAGGACTGAAGTCTCAGCTGAAAAGGGCGGAGTCGAAGGTAAACGGTGAGAATGAAAATTCTGCCAAAACTATCCAAGGACTGGAGAAGGATCTGAAGTCTGCAAAATCGAAGGCTGAAAAAGCGACCAAGGCGTTGGCCGAAGCAGAGAAGAAGACCCGCGAGGCAGAAAAAGAACTCGCGTCTAAGGCAAAAGCCATGGATTCCAAATTAAAGGAAATGGAATCAATGATGAAGGAGAAAATGGTCGCCAATGACAAAACACTCGCCGAAATGAAAAAGGCTATCGTCGAAAAAGTGAAGCAACTCGATCAGAAGGAAGCAAAGATCAGCGCCTTGAACCAAAAATTAGAAGCGACGGAGAAGGAATTCAAGGCGGCTGAAAAAGAAATGGCCGAAGCTGGCAGCCTTGGTGAGAAGTCGATCCAAGAGATGAACGCCGAATTGAAAGCGTCTCAAACCAAGTTGGAAACTTTAGAAAAGGAAATGGAGCAAAAAGTTGCTTCGGCGCAGAAAATGACTGCCAGTCTGAAGGAAGAACTAGAACAGGCGACCAAGGAAGCGACCGCCGCCAACAAAGCCGCCGATGACGCGCAGGCTGAGTTGGAGAAAGTTCAGGCTAAATCCGAAAATTTGGCTGCCAAACTCAAAAAGCAGAAATCAGCTTTGGAATTGATGAAGGCGGAAATGCTTCAAAAGCAAGCTTCCCAGCTGGGGCCACAGGACGCCACTGGCGCTACCGGGATCGCCGCTACTCCTGATCCATCACCTGAACCGGCGGAAGGTTCAGCGCCGAAGATCGAAATCGAAAATTCCGGTGCTGAGGCTGATTCGGAACGCGCGAAACGGGACGCAGCCATGGCGGAAGTGAAGCGCAAACTGGCCGAACGAGAGGCGGAATTGAAGCGTCAGGAACAAGCCAAAAAAGCAGAGATGAAAGCGGCTGCCGAACGCGCCGCGAAAGTAGCGGCGATGAAGGCTGAAGTGGAAAAACAGGCGGCGATTAAGGCTGCTGCTGAAAAGGCTAAGGCTGAGAAAGAAGCCGCGATCAAAGCGGAGGCGGAAAAAGCGGAGGCGATGAAGGCCGCTGCTGAAAAAGCTGCTGCTGAAAAAGCCAGGGCGGCCAAAGCCTCTCAGGCACTGCTGTCGGGACTAGGACTGGAAGATCAGATCCGGATCCTCAAATCAAGGCGAGATTCTCTCATCTTGCTGGCCGAAAAGAAGATTCGCGAAAAGCGCGAAGCGGAGATCGACAAAATGATCGCTGATGGAAAATCGGCTGATTCGGTGGAAGTGACAACAGCGCTAGAGGGACTCAACAGCGCGATCCACAACAGCGGCGAAAAGTTGACCGCCCGCTACCGAAGAAAGATCGAAAAGCTGAAGCAGACTTTCAAGGCGAAACGTGAAAAAGAAAGGGCTGCTGGAAAGTAACCGACGCCTAGGTAATCGCCAGAGAACCAATTTGCTTCGCCCTTTTTACGTGGCGTACGCTCCCAGCTTGCGCTATCCACCACCGCCTGTTTCAGCAGTTGGAAGTGATGGAAATGTTTCGTTAATAGCTTGGCTATCGAGTGTTTTCACGTTTGAATTTCACGTCCTCGATGCTCACGTAATCTGGAAGCGTACGCCACTTACGTTTCGGCGATAAATTTCTCTAAAGTAATTGCCATTGCAGCTACGCCCCCATCAACTGCCAGAGGACCACACCTATGCCAAATGGGATCAGGTAATAGGCAAACCAATGCAGCTTTCCCGCCTCCAACCATTTCACCAAAACCGCCAGCGAAACCCAACCGACCGCAAACGCGATCACCAATCCGACCAGCAACGTCATCGGCTCAGTTTCTGTTTTTCCCACCTCAATGATGTCCTTCAACTCCAACACGGTCGCTCCCAAAATCGCAGGGATCGCCAGCAGAAACGAAAACGTCGCCGCCGATTGACGGCTAAGCCCCAACAGCGACCCCATCACAATGGTCGATCCACTGCGCGAAATACCCGGCAACAGCGCGAACGCTTGGGCCAAACCGATCAGGATCACCGTCTTGTAATCCATGTTCACGTATTCCTTGTCACCCTGCTTCAGCCGCGACAACACGATCAGCATGATGCCCGTGATTGGAAACATCAGCCCCGACAACAGCGTGTTCGCCAACAGAGGTTCGTGCATCTTCTTCAAATAGATGCCGATGATAGCCGCAGGCACCGTCCCTATAATTAGCATCGGAATCACGCGTCTGTCAGACGTCAGCAACGCCAAAATTCGTTTCCAGTAGAAACCGATAATGGCCAACAGCGTCCCGAAATGTAGGACAATATTCAGCTCCGCCGATTCCGACAGTTTCCCCATCATGGATTGAAAAACGTTCAAATGCCCCGACGAACTAATCGGAAGAAACTCAGCGATACCTTGAACAATGGCCAGAATGACCACTTGGATGAATTGCGGTATCGCAGCGACCTGTTCGGTGATTTCGGCAATCAAATACATGACAACAACTCGATGGGGTTGCGCGGGGGAAGATTAAGGGTGGAATGATAGTACATGTGGTGGGATTACTGAATACCAATGCCCCACCATTGTCCACCGCCCCCAGAAGCAAATCGGAGCCTTGCCAAAGGAAGTCGTAAAGGCAGAGGAAAGCACAAAATTGCGTCTCCAACCTTTCCAACGAAGCGCTTTCGAAAAACGCAAACACGGATTATCATGAACCCACAACGGTCATTGCGCGTCACTGGATTGCGTGGGCCTTGGATTGCGTCGGCCTTGGACTACGTCGTTTTAGACAGACCAAAATGGCTCATCAACATTAAATAATCTTTGGAAGCACAATGATCGCCGCCCAGCCCCGAACCATGTTCGAGAAAATATGGGATCAACACGTCGTTTACGATGAACCCGGTAAACAAACGATACTCTACATCGATTTGCATTTGGTCCACGAAGTTACCAGTCCCCAAGCCTTTGAAGGCCTTCGATTGGCTGGTCGGCGACTACGACGTCCCGAACTTACCGTCGCCACACCCGATCACAACGTTCCTACCACCGATCGTTCGTTGCCGATTGTCGACCTGATATCAAAACAACAGATCGAAACATTGAGATCCAACTGCAGCGAATTCGGCGTGAAGCTGTACGATCTGGATCACATCAACCAAGGCATCGTCCACGTGATTGGACCCGAACTTGGTCTGACACAACCTGGCATGACCATCGTCTGCGGCGACTCACACACGTCTACCCACGGTGCCTTTGGCGCACTGGCCGTCGGCATCGGTACCAGCGAAGTCGAACACGTCATGGCCACCCAGACGCTTTTGCAAACGCGCCCCAAAACAATGGAAGCCCGGTTCAATAATACGCTGGCCAAAGGCGTTACTTCAAAAGACCTGATCCTTTACTTGATTGGTCAAATCACGACCGCCGGAGGCACCGGCTACGTGATCGAATACACTGGCGAAGCGATCCAAGCGCTGACGATGGAACAGCGCATGACAATTTGCAACATGTCGATCGAAGGAGGCGCCCGAGCGGGAATGATCGCGCCCGATCAAGTCACCTTCGACTACCTCAAAGGACGTCAACACGCGCCGTCAGATTTTGATGCTGCTGTTGAGCGCTGGAAGACACTGCCATCGGATCCCGGAGCCCAATACGACCGCGTCGAAATCTTTGACGCCGCCGAAATCGCACCCCAAGTGACGTGGGGCACGAACCCGGGACAAGTCACATCGGTCAACGCCCGCGTCCCAGTTCCCGCAGACATCGAAGACCCCACCGATCGACAATCGGCAGAACTGGCGATCAAGTACATGGATCTTAAACCGGGCCAAGCGATGGAAAGTGTCTCGATCGACAGAGTTTTCATCGGCTCATGCACAAACTCGCGCATCCAAGATCTCCGCGCGGCCGCCGAAGTCATCAAAGGCCATCGCGTGGCGTCGTCTGTCGATGGAATGGTCGTGCCCGGAAGCGGCGTTGTCAAACGGCAGGCCGAAGAGGAAGGATTAGACAAGATCTTTGTGGAAGCCGGTTTTGAGTGGCGCGAAGCCGGTTGCAGTATGTGTTTGGCGATGAATCCAGATAAACTCGAACCCGGCCAGCGCTGTGCATCGACCAGCAACCGGAACTTTGAAGGACGCCAGGGACGAGGCGGACGGACGCATTTGGTATCACCTGAAATGGCGGCCGCCGCTGCCGTGGCCGGTCACTTTGTTGACATCCGCAACTGGGACTTCAAAGCGTAAAATAGTAGGGCCGGTTCCCACCGGCCGTTCCTTACCATTCATAAACAAAACGACTCATGCAACCTTTCATCAATCATACCGGCGTCGTCGCAGCGATGGACCGATCCAACGTTGACACCGACCAAATCATCCCCAAACAATTTCTCAAACGAATCGAACGAACGGGGTTTGGCCAGTTTCTATTCTTCGATTGGCGATTCCATCCCGATGGATCCACCAACGAAGACTTTGAACTCAACCAAGACCGATTCAAAGATGCGTCGGTTCTGGTTGCCCGGAAGAACTTTGGCAACGGCTCCAGCCGCGAACACGCGGTTTGGGCGCTGGATGATTATGGATTCCGCTGCGTGATTGCCGAATCGTTCGCCGATATTTTCTACAACAACTGCTCCAAAAACGGTGTGCTGCCGGTCGTGCTAACGGCGTCAGAGGTCGAAACGATTCACCAAAACGTGGCGTCCAACCCCGGGTACGAACTCACGATCGACCTTGAGAAAAACTGCGTTACCGACAGCGCTGGATTTTCGGCCACCTTTGAAATCGACGCCTATCGTCGCCAGTGTTTCCTCGAAGGACTCGACCACATCGCGCTCACGCTCCGCCACGAAGAAAAGATCTCCCAGTACGAACAACGCACCGCTGACATTGGATCTTGACTGCCGCAGAATATTAAAACAACATGAACTGTTAGCGGCATGGCGCTAGCCGCTGGTTCGTCGAGCAACCCCTTCCCGATGTTCCTAGCAAAGCCTCTAAAAGCCATCTTACGTAACTCGAATCTCCGAGTCGTGAGCCATTCCCGCCCGAGCTTTGTCAGAATGCCACCTTTGCTGTCTGAGGCATCATCAGAATTCGATTCTTGCTACCTTTGGAGTCGTTGACCTGAACCGTACCGTTGGAGAAGTCCAGATCCTTGATTCTCAGTCGCAGACAATCCGA
>CALDEW010000304.1 GCA_937942355.1 uncultured Pirellulaceae bacterium
ACGCCGACGCCAACCCGGCGACTTCCAGCCTGTTCGCCAGAATGAATTCGTCATCCGCTGCGGGTTCCTGCCGCAGCTGCCATACCTTAAACCGGACGCAAGACGATGATTTCGAGTTTGCTTGGTTCGCCGATCGGCGAAACGATGGTCGCGCTGCGTTCACCAAGTTTTCCCATCGTCCGCACTTAACGCTGTGGTCGATCCGCGAGTGTTCCGCCTGCCATCGTATGAATGAAAGTGTTTCGTTAGTGGGAACGTTTGACGGATGTGAAGGCAGCGCCGGAGCGAGTAATTTCCATCCGATCGTGAAAGCCGATTGCGTTTCGTGCCATCAAAAAGGCCGCACCGAAAGCGGTTGTATGCAGTGCCACAACTATCATGTTGGAGCGAAGCGGTGAGATAGGCTGCTGGCGTTGATGAGCGTGAGGTCGATGATTAGATTTGTATTTTTGGCAAATAACCGGACGGCTCGCGCCGGTGCCGCTAAGGTTGCATTCGTAGCGGCAGAGACGCAAGCCCTCCGGTTTCGTAGCCGTTGTTTGGCGCGTTAAAGATTGTTGAAACCCAATTCGCAGTCATGCCAGTCCAAGCGTTTGCAAGTCCAAAGCTACGGCCACTCCGGTTCTCGTTTCTCTAAAAACGCTGCGATACCCTCTTTGGCCGCGTCGGTCGTGCGGGCTGCGGCGGTGTTGGCGGCACCGGTTGAGAGTTGCGTGAGCATCGCTTCGCCGATCGTTTCGTTGATCAGTTGTTTTGTCATTTGATGTGACTCGCGTGCGCCCGCTGCGCAATCGGCTGCGATTTCGTTAGATCGAGCCCAGACAAAATCATTTGGCACGACCTCGTGAATCAACCCGCGGGTCAGCGATTGCTGCGCCGTCAACGTGTTACCGGTCAGCATCAGGCTGGCCGCGCACCCTGCCCCGACGCGAAACGACAACAGAGGTAGCGTGAAACCGGCGCTCAAGCCCCGGCGAGACTCAGGAAATCCGACGGTTGCCGATTCTCCCGCGATCACTACGTCCGCGGCCAACATTAGCGCCGTTCCAATACCCATCACCGGTCCGTTGATCGCGGCGATAACTGGTTTGGGAAATCGCAGAATTGTCTCGATCAACGACTTCAACTGTTGGCTCTCTCGATGCCAGGTTGCCATGCAGTCAGGGGTTTCCGATGTTGCTTGAATTTCGGACAAGTCGGTACCGGCGCAGAACGTATCGCCAGCGCCCGTTAACACAACGGCGCGGACGGAGCGTTCCTGCATGAAGTCGTCGAAGGCTTGGGACAATTGATCGACAAGTTGGCTATTGATCGCATTCCGTTTGCCTGGCCGGTCAATAATGATCGTTCCCGAAGGAGCGTCTTTTCGAATTTGAACTAAGGGTGTCATGGTTTCGATTGAATTGAGGTCGTTGGAGTTAGTGTAAAAAAGCAAATTTGATATTGTAACCGATTGTTGCAACTCGTCCTGTTAGCGGCGGGGCGCTAGCCGCTGGTTCGTGGCGATACTATTCCCGATTTTTGTACCGTTCACTCGGCCAACGACCACTAGTGAGCCATGGAGCTTGTATCGCCAATTTGAGCTGATGGTTTGAGGAGCGAGAATGAGAATTCTGGGGAAAACGCGACTCAACGAACCAGCGGCTAGCGCCTCGCCGCTAACGATGCGAGTCCTCCGGACCCGAAGTAGAGGCTGTCAATCTAGCGCATCGCGATTCTGGTTGGTAAAGAAAATCCATGTGGCTTAGGGCACCGGCTCAACCCTCCAGATGCTTCCAATAGCGCTCAGGGTGGTCGAGGATTCCCTGAGTCAGTAGAAAATGATCGCTCTCTCGATAGTCAATCGTTTCAAGCGCGGGCGAGTCCAAACTGACGACCGTTGCGCCAGGAAAGGTCATCAAAATGGAAGAATGCGTCGCGATGATGAACTGGCTTTTCCCTTTTTCCAAACGGTCCAGCATCAACGCCATCAGCGTCAGCTGACGTTTGGGGGAAAGCGCTGATTCAGGTTCATCAAGTAAAAACAAACCGTTGGTCAACCGACTGTCCATCAACTGCAAAAACGACTCGCCGTGCGATTGGGTATGTAGTGATTTCCCTCCATATCGCATGTAAGGATCACCTTCGAAACCTTCGTCCCGTTTGCGCGCGTCCAAAAGACTGGCGAACTGAGCGTAGTACTCGGCGCGGAAAAAGTACCCGTCTCGAGGACGTTTTTTAAAATGGGGGTACATCGCCTGAGCCAATTCGCTTTCCTTTTCGGGTCCGAACTGATCCGTCAGATCGTTTCGACCTCCGCCCCACACAGGGAATCCACTCAGCCCGGCGATTGCTTCGAGCAGCGTTGATTTTCCGCTGCCGTTTTCGCCGACGAAAAAGGTCACTGCGTTGGGGAATTTGAGATCTAGTTCTTCGATCCAAGGGAAGTTGAAAGGAAACCGCTCTCTTCGAGGCAGGTTCTGTTGTTCGAGTTGCGATGTGCCAAGTTCTTCGATGTTCTCCTCAGGTGGAACCTCTTGATCTGCTTCATCCGGTTGCGTGTCTTCAGGTGGCTGATTCTCTAACGGCGTCAGTAGTGAATTGAGAAAATCGTCGTCTGACATCATCGCCGAAAGTTTGGGCGCTGCCGGTGGGTTGGGTTCCGCTTCTTCCGGCTCTGGGACAGGAATGTTACTGTTGAGCGCTGATCCGCAACTGCTAAAATCAAAATCATCTTTGACATAAACACCATGCAAAAATGGAGGCGGGGCGTCAGGTTCAAAGCTCTTCATAAAGTGGCCGGCCGTTGACTGTCACGGATAGGGAAGTGATTTAGCCCTGTAATTATGAGGAGTTTCGACAAAAGTGGAAGTTCTTCGCCAAGATTGACGGTTTTCCGCCGAATCGTAATCTACGGTTCACAAAGCAGCTGGGTTTAAATACCGGGAGTGAGAACCATGGGACGAAGAAATAGAGAAGACAAACGCGGCGGAATCATCATCGGTGCAGGCCTCGTTTTACTGGCTTTGACGGTTCTTTGGAAAAACGAAACCCGGTACGACTACTACCGCGCTGCGAGCAGGACCACCGAGATCACGGCGCTTGACGATGCGACCGAGCAGCAATTGATCTCTTACACTGGTGCGATGGATCAAGGCCTGACCTTAACTGGAAAGTACATTGAATCCTTCACGGGGTATTTGACCGTTCGCCGTTCGGCCGAGATCTATTGCTGGGATGAAGATACCGACGATGATGGGCATACAACGTGGAGTCGAACGTGGATGAGTAGCGTTGAAAGTAATTCGCGCAATCGCGGTTTACGGCAACAGTTGTCTTCAGGTGATTTGTATCCACCCAGCTATCGCATCAACGACTTCGAGGTGATGCCGGCGAAGATTGAATTTGTTGACGCTTTTGATTCGATAGCGCCAGCGGGACGCAGGTCAGCGCTGCCAGTCAGTCAACGACTGGCCCGAGAGGGCGATTATTTGATGCTCCGTAAGAACAACGGACGTCAGTTGGGCGATGAACGTATTTCCTTTTCCGGTCTGCGGGTGCCCGCACAGGCGACTTGGTTTGGAAAGTACAGTGGTGGAAAGGGAGTGGCCCACGATGAAAATCAACGCGATGGATTCATCAACCAGATGATTCAGGACAGCGGGATTTTGCATCATCTGGTTGTCGGCGATCGAACCACCGCGCTATCGACCACTCGGCAATACCTTTCGCGCCTGAAATGGATTGTGCGATCGGCGGGAACGTTTGCA
>CALDEW010000305.1 GCA_937942355.1 uncultured Pirellulaceae bacterium
TGGCAACGTGGGGCAATTGGAGTCGCGTCCAAGGCACGTTGGAAGCAAACGACCAGGTCATTGTTTCCGGTAGCAGTCGTGTTTCGGTCGGTCAGCGCGTCGCGGCACAAACGGTCCAATTGGATCCGCCGTGGAAAGATCAGGCCTTTGAACTGAGTGACCGGAGGATGAAATGAACCATCCTCCAAGCAATCTTCCAACCCAACAGCGGCCCGAAGACGATCCCGATCATCGTGACATAGGTGCCGCTGATGACGGTGGTCACTGGGTAACCGCAGCGATTCGCAACCCGCGTCTGTTGATCATGTTGATCGCGGTGCTGCTAGTGGGAGGTTTGTCTTCGTGGACTGTGATCCCACGGATGGAGGACCCTGTTTTAGTCCAACGCGCGGCGATCATCACCACGCGCTATCCGGTCGCCGATGCCGAACAAGTAGAAACCTTAGTCACTGACCGCATCGAAAAAGCGATACGTGAAGTTGAAGAGATTAAGGAAATGAAATCGCAGAGTCGCTCAGGGGCGTCGTTGATCACGATCGAACTGCGCGACGATGTCTACGAATCAGCCACGGTTTGGAGTCGAATCCGCGGGAAGGTCGAAGATTCGATCGCCCTGTTGCCACCGGAGGCTTCTCGACCCGAGTTCGACATCCTTGACGTGCGGGCGTTCGCTTGGATTGGAGGGCTGGTTTGGAAATCCGATTCTCCGCCGAACTATGCAATCCTTGGGCGCTTTGCAAAGGACCTCGAAGACCGGATTCGTACCGTTTCGGGGACCGATGATGTCGAGCAGTTTGGTAAACCGGCCGAAGAGATCGTGGTCGAAATCGAACCAGGTCGATTGGCCAGTATGGGGCTTTCGGCGCGATCGGTTGCCGATTCGATCCTGGCTGATGACGCGCGTAACGCGGCGGGGTTCTTGCGGTCAAGTTCCGAGTCATTGCCGGTGGAGCTTGGTAACCAATTGCAAACGGTGGAAGCCATTGGCCAATTGCCGGTCAAGACCAACGCTACGGGTGATTTTGTGGTTGTCAACGATATCGCGCGTGTCAAACGCGCAATCGCGGACCCGCCTGACCAGTTGGGCCGAATCGACAGCCGACCGGCGCTGATGCTGGGCGCGATGGTGCGTCCGGGAAGTCGCATCGACCTCTGGCGTGAGCGATTGCAATTGGCCGTCGACGATTTTGAGTCGTCGCTGCCGCCAGCGATCGAGTTGACTGAAGTGCTGGACCAAAACGACTACGTCAGCGGCCGGTTGCGCGAATTGATTTCCAATCTGGCCATCGGTGCTTTGGCGGTGATGTGTGTGGTGTGGGTATTGATGGGGTGGCGCAATGCGTTGCTGGTGTCGACGGCGCTGCCGTTGGTGACGATGGCGGTGCTGATGGCGATGCGTTTTCGCGGCATCCCGATTCACCAAATGTCAGTCGCCGGTCTGATTATCGCGTTGGGGCTGCTGATCGACAACGCGATTGTGATTGTGGATTCGGTCAGCAATCAACTGCGGTTGGGTAAATCAAAATTAGAGGCTGTCGGGGCCACCGGCCGCATTCTGTTTATACCTCTGTTGGCATCGACGCTGACGACGGCGTTTGCGTTTGCTCCGATTTGTTTGATGGAGGGGCCCGCGGGTGAATTTGTCGGTTCGATGGCGGTCAATGTTATTTTCGCCGTTGGCAGCTCACTTTTCATCAGCCTGATCGTGATCGCTCCGTTGACGGCGATGTTGGGCAGTAGTGGCCAAGGCCAAAATGGTCTGCGGCCTCGGTTGTTGAAGCCGCTGTTTGAGAAGTTCTTACGTCTTTCGATTGAGCTTCCTTGGGCCACGGCGGGTTGTTTCGCTTTGCTGGCGGCTGGCGGATTTTATGCTTTGGGGCAGTTGCCGGATCAGTTTTTCCCGCCGGCGGATCGAGACCAGTTTCACATTGAATTGGAGTTGCCACAGAACGCTTCGTTTGCTGAGTTGCAGTCGTTGACCGATCGCATCAGTGACAAACTCATTCAAGAACCGCGCGTCGAGCAAACGACGTGGTTGCTGGGCCGTAGTGCGCCAACGTTTTACTACAACATTATCACGCGTCGGGCTAATTCGCGCGAGTACGCTCATGCGATTGTGCAGTTGGACTCCGCAGAGGGAGCACGTGGTGTTATCCGCGACCTGCAAACGCGCCTTCAAACCGCGTTTCCCGAAGCTCGTTTGTTGGCGCGGCAGTTGGAGCAAGGCCCACCGTTTGCGGCTCCGATCGAAGTGCGTTTTTATGGGCCGGATTTGAATAAACTGCGAGAGCTTGGCGAAACAACGCGGCGGATCCTGTCGGAACTTCCGCATGTCGTACACACGCGCGTTGAACTGAACGATGTGACGCCGACTGTGGAGGTCAACGTCTCGACACAGGACGCTCGTCTTGCCGGGATGCGACCGGGCGATATTGCGTCGCAGCTGAATACTCAATTAGATGGCGCGACGGGCGGTTTCGTGTTGCAGGAAACGGAGCAGTTGCCGGTACGTGTGCGCGTCGCACAAAAGCAAAGATCTGGCGTGGAAGATCTCATGGGTATGGACTTGGTCTCCAATGGTTCTGCGGATCGTGTTCCGCTGCATGCCGTTGCAGAATTGAAGCTGAAACCGCGGACAGCGATGGTCGCGCGTGAGAACAGCATTCGCATGCAAGAGGTTCAAGCCTACTTAACGGCGGGCGTATTGCCGTCGAAGGTGCTGGCGAAATTAGACCAACGGCTGCAGGAAACGGTGAAGAACCTGCCGCCGGGATATCGAATGGTTTACGGCGGCGAGGCCTCCAAACGCGACGATGCGATAGGTGGCTTGATGGCGAGTGTTGGGATTTTGGTTGTCGCGATGATCACGACGCTGGTCCTTTCGATTGGCTCTTTTCGAGGTTCGATGGTCATTGGAGCGGTTGCGGTTATGGCGATCGGTTTTGGCGGGCTATCGTTGTTTGTGTTCGGCTATCCGTTTGGTTTCATGGCGATCGTGGGTGTGATGGGGCTGATTGGAATTGCGATCAACGATTCGATTGTTGTGCTGACGGCGCTCCGGGAAGACAAAGCGGCGGCGACTGGCTCAATTGACGCAATCGTCGATGTAACCATGCACGAGACGCGCCATGTGTTGGCGACGACATTCACGACGATCGCTGGATTCATGCCACTGATTATTTCTGGAGGCGGTTTTTGGCCTCCGATGGCGATCGCGATTGCGGGCGGTGTTGTTGGCTGCACATTGTCAGCGCTGTTTTTTGTGCCGGCGACGTTTGGTTTTTTGATGCGTCAAAAGCGCTGTCAGGGGATGGGCGGCGGAGAGGAATCTTCAGGCAGTTTACAACTTGAGCTGTTCAGCGCGGTCGGTGCGGCGTCGAAAACGGCTTGAGGATTGGCTTGAGTTAATCTTGAGTTAATCTTGAGTTGAGTTGCATATTTGGTTCAGCCAAGACGCCGGCTGGGAAGAAGTTTGAACCACAGAGGACACAGAGATCACAGAGACGCTGGTCGGCGAAACTCTGTGGGCTCTGTGAACTCTGTGGTTGAAATCCGGAACTGACGCATTGTGGGTTGTGAAACGGGGATCGGCGTTTGGGCCTATCCACTGAAAACGGTTCCTCCGATGGCGTGCGCTGTAAGGTGTAACACCAGCTGATGCAGAAACCAAACGACGACCAAGATGTCGTACTTGATGAGCAGAGTGGCTGGGATGATTGTTTCGGTGTAACGAAAAACACTTACAGTCTGCAAATGCTCCTAAAAGTTACCTTTTGCGTACTCGAACAGTGGCGAGATATTGATTAGAATCTTGAGCTCTATTGATCTATCGCCCTTTAAACCCGCCTAAATTAATGACAAAGATTCTGCTGACGACGACTTCCTATCAGGACACCCCTGGCCCCCACCACGATTTACTGGCTTCCTCTGGTGCAGAAATTCACCGGGCTCGAGGTCCGCTGTCCGAAGCTCAGATGCTTGATCTGGCCGGTGACTTTGATGCGTTTCTCTGCGGCGATGATGTCATCTCCAAAGCCGTCATCGAAAAGTCGCTTCCTCGTTTGAAGCTGATCGCCAAGTACGGAATTGGCGTCGATAAAATTGATGTCCAAGAATGCACCGCTAAGGGTATTCCGCTCAGCTTCTGCCCCGGCGTTAACCATACGACGGTTTCCGAACACACGATGTTGTTGATGATGTCGCTGTTCAGAAATTTTGTCGATCAGGTCAACGTGGTCCGCACAGGCGAGTGGAAACGTTATACCGGTCATGAAGTCATGGGCAAAACGATCGGCATCGTGGGGCTCGGACGCATCGGGAAAGAGGTCGCGACGCGTGCCCGTGCGTTTGGGTTGAATGTCCTTGCCTACGATGTTTATTGGCCACATGACTTTGCCGTTCAACACGGTGTCAATCAAGCCGATAGCATGCAAGAGATTTTCACCAAGAGCGATATTGTTTCGCTGCACACGAATCTCACCGAAGATACACGCGACATGATCAACGCCGATTCGATCGCCACGATGAAAAAGGGCGTCGTCATTATTAATTGTGCGCGTGGAGAGATGATCAACACCGCTGATATTGCGGCGGCACTTCATTCAGGACAAGTCGGTGGTTTGGGAACCGATGTGCTTGATCAAGAGCCACCCCCGGCCGACCATCCTCTGTTGTCGGCACCCAACTGTATCGTGACGCCGCACATCGGGTCGCGGACGTACGAGTCGGTTGAACGTCAAGCGGTGATGGCGACGGAGAATCTGTTGTTGATGCTCAAGGGCGAAAAACCGTTGGCTCAGGTCAATGATGTTCCGATTCCTGCGGTTTAAGCCGCACATTGCAGCGCGAGCTGTTGCCGCCGTTTGCGGTGGCTGAGCATCGCGGGAGTAGTAATTTTCAATTTCGAAGCGAGATAATTTTAAAACCATGTCAGAATCTTTTTACGTTGTTAGCCCTGAGCAGCATAACTCATTGGTCGAAGCGGCTTACGTGCATCGCAAGTACAGCGCCGAAGAAGGCGCTGCGGCGGCCAAGTTCGCGGCTCATGCCAGTCGCCACGGCATCCGCACTCATAACGCTCTCAAGGCGATCCATCTGGACCACTTGTTTGGTTCGGAGGCTGGTGGCTGTGTCCCGAACGCGCAAATTGAAAAGGTTGAAACTCGATTCGAGGCTTCGCAAGTTTGGAACGCGAATAAGAAACTAGGCCAAGCCACCGCGTATGCGGCGATGGAAGAAGCGATCGCGCTGGCCGACAAGTACGGCATTGGTCAGGTCTCTGTCGACAACGCGTTTCACTATCTCTGGGGCGGCGGCTACGTCATGGACGCTGCGTCACGGGGATATTTGGCTTATACAAACTGCACCGCGGCGCTTGCGGAAGTGGTGCCCTTTGGCGGAAGTTTTCCGACACTGGGGACGAACCCCCATTCCTGGGGTTTTCCGACGACCGACGCGGTTGGCTATCCGGTCGTGATCGACTGGGCGACTTCGGTGGTGGCGATGGGACGTGTGCAACAGCTCAAACGCGAAGGCAAATCCATTCCGCCGGGCGCTGCGGTCGACAAAGACGGCAATGAAACGACCGATCCCAATAACGTCGCCGCGCTGACGACGTTTGGACGGCACAAAGGTTACGGGCTTTCCTTGATCAACGAGATCATGGCCGGGTTCATCGGCGGCAGCACGCCGACGTTGCGGTCTCGTTGGGCTGATGACGGCGACAAACATACTTGTGCATTTTACTTCCAGGTGATTCACCCCGATGCGATCAACGGGAACGATTTTGCTGGCGGTAAGTCTCAGGCGGAGAATATCAAAACCGTGCTCGAAGATGTTTTGGGGCACGGCAATGATAATTGCCTGCTGCCGGGGCAGATGGAAGCCGATGCGGCCAAACGCAGCGACGCCAATGGCGGGTTGCTGTTTAGTCAAGCGGAGATTGAAGAGTTCAACCAAATCGCGGCCGAGTGCGGACAGCCGACTTGGAACGTTGACGATTTGAAGGTAGCGACTTAGAGATCCTTAGCCGCTGGGCGCTAGCCGCGGGTGGCCGAATGAGTGGCAGAAACAATGGGGAAAGCTGACGCAACGAACCAGCGGCTAGCGCCCTGCCGCTCAACGGTAATCTCGTAGTCTTTTCCCGATCAACAAAACCGTAACAACCAATCAGAAACAAAAAAATCATGTCAGACTATCTCAACAAACTATTCTCACTCGATGGTAAAACGGCCGTCATCATCGGCGGTACTGGAGAACTTTGCGGCGCAATGGCTGAAGGACTGGCGGGTGCCGGGGCGGAAGTCGTGCTGGTGGGCCGTAGTGAAGAGAAGGCCAAGGCACGTCTGGAAAAGATCCACGCCGCCGGAGGTAAGGCTTACTTCTTGCCTTGCGAGGTCAACAAACGTGACCAACTAGAAAAACTGTTGGCCGGTGTTTTAGAGAAATCGGGGAAGGTTGATGTCGTGGTTAACGGTGCGGGCATGAACAGTGCGACGCCGTTTTTGGAAATTCCCGAAGAGGAATGGGATCGCATCCACGAGGTCAACACCAAGGGGGTTTTCCTTGCATGCCAAGTCTTTGGGAAGTACTTTGTGGATCGCAATGAGGGCGGTTCAATCATTAATGTCGGTTCGATGTCCGGAGTGATCCCCCTTTCGCGTGTGTTTACTTACTCAACGACCAAAGCTGCCGTTCACAACCTATCCAAGAACTTGGCGCGGGAATGGGCGGAACAAAACATTCGCGTCAACACGCTGGTGCCGGGGTTCTTTCCCGCTGAACAGAACAAAAAGGTGCTGACGCCCGAGCGTGTCGCTCAGATCATGGGGCATACGCCGATGAATCGTTTTGGCAGCGCTGAAGAGTTGATTGGTGTCACGATTTTATTGGCCAGTGATGCCGGTTCGTTTATCACTGGAACCGAAATGGTCGTTGATGGTGGCTACGCCGCGATGACGATTTAGATTGGCGGTAGGCGGCCTATCACAGGCGGCCATTAGACGTTTTTCAAATTAGAAAGTTGTATTAGACGATGGCGGCAAACTTCATTCACGATGACTTCATGCTGACCAATAAAACGGCGCGCACGCTCTACCACACTTACGCCGTCGATCAGCCAATCATTGACTATCACAATCATCTGTCGCCGCAGGACATTGCCGAGGATCGTCGATTCCGAAATCTGTTTGATATTTGGATGGATGGCGATCACTACAAATGGAGGGCGATGCGTGCCAACGGGATCGCCGAGGAATTGGTCACCGGCGATGGCGACGAGAAAGAAAAGTTTTTGGCCTTTGCCGCCACGGTTCCGCACACGCTGAGGAACCCACTTTATCATTGGTCGCATCTTGAGCTGAAACGATTTTTCGACATCGACGAATTGTTGTCTCCCAAAACGGCGGAGGCAATTTGGGACGCCGCCAACGATCAGATTGCCAGTTCTGACGACTTAACGGTGCGTGGCATTTTGAGGAAGTTCAACGTCACAGCGCTTTGTACTACCGATGATCCGACGGACGATCTTGGGCATCATCGCGCGATTGCCGAAGACGATTCGATTTCGACCGGTGTGTTCCCCGCGTTCCGGCCGGATTGGGCGCTGTTCGTTGATCGAGTAAGCGAGTTCAATCCTTGGGTCGATAAGTTGGCCAGCGCTGCGGGAACATCAATCGCATCGTTCGACGATTATTTGGACGCACTGCGTAAGCGTCACGACTTCTTTCACGAGTGCGGTGCGCGATTGTCGGATCATGGTATGGAATATGTGCCGGATAAATTCTGCAGTCAAGAAACGGCGGCTGCGATTTTTGATGCGACGCGTGCAGGCCAAACCGCAACACCTGAGCAGTTCGATCAGTTTTCGACGTTTATGTTGATCTACTTGGCGAAACTGGACGCCGAGAAGGGCTGGACGAATCAGTTTCACATGGGCGTTTGGCGAAACAACAACACGCGTCTGTTTAACGAAGTCGGTCGTGATCTGGGCTGCGATTCGATGGGCGACACGCCTCAGGGACAATCGTTGCGGAATTTTTTAGACAAACTGGATCAGGAAAACGCGCTGCCTAAAACGATCGTCTACAACCTGAATCCAAATGACAACTATTTGCTCAGCACGATGATCGGAAATTTCCAGCGCGATGTTCCCGGTAAGATGCAGTTCGGTTCCGGTTGGTGGTACTTGGATCAGAAGGAAGGCATGCAGTGGCAGATCAATACGCTTTCCAACACGGGGTTGCTGTCGCGGTTCATTGGAATGTTGACCGACTCAAGAAGTTTCCTTTCGTTCACTCGGCATGAATACTTCCGCCGAATTCTCTGCGATATGATTGGCGCGGATGTCGAAAATGGTGAATTGCCCAATGATTTGGAGTTAATTGGCGATTTGGTCAGTCGAATTTGCTACCAAAATGCAAAGGATTACTTGGGTCTGGTTGTCGCTTAGTTTCATTTACAAACGGGCGAACTCTGTTCAAATGATGTCCCGTTTGTCTCTCCAGCCGCGTTTCTTTTTCTCCGGTCCGAAATTTGACTCAAAATCCCTCCGAAGATCCTGTGCCCGCAGAGCTGATCGATGCTCCGGTGGCATCGCAGCATGAATCCTTCAGTGATGCTTCGCTCAACCCTGTCCCGCCGACGCGCCTCAGTGTCGGCGGATGGATCAGTTGGATTGTGATCGCAGCGTTTACAGTTTTTATTCTGGGTAATACGACGCTACAACAATTTGGAGAAAAGGAGGTGGCAACGGAAGCCTCCAGCAGCGACCTGATGCAGGTCAATCTTCAGGCGAAGATGATCGTTGGGCAACAATCGATTCTTTCGGCGGCAACTATGGTCGCTGCTACCCAAGAAAAAGATGATCTAGGTGCGGAGCAGGAAGGTGCGGATGATGAGGATAGTGAGAGGGTCGAAACGGGTGAAGTGGAAGCTGAGCCCTTTGAGCTGCCAAAGCAAGATCTGTCGATGCTTGATACTGGATCTTACGAGCAGCGTCTTTGCTATGCGGCTTTGGAAAACGAAGTAGAAGGGCCTGAAGCAGCACTTGCGTATCTGGACGAGCTTGACGCGAAAGTCGCCGAAAATGACTTTAAACGTTCAACGGCTCAAGTTGAGATGGAAGCTTCGGTACGTCAGTTGATGGAAAACTATCGCGCCGGAAACGTGTCGCAGGATATTCTTACCCAAGAGCAACAACAGCAGTTGGAAGATCGGCTTGGTTTCAGTGGCCGGTTGTTACTTAACCCTCCAGGAGCCGATACCCAAACGCGGGCGGCACTGGCCAGCCAATCTCAGACGGCGACGGTAGCTGCGGTTCTTTTTTTGGTTATGGGGATTTTGTTTTTTTTGTTCGGTATTGTGGCGCTGTTGTTTATTCTGACCTACGTGTTGACCGGCAGTTCGCCCAGCCAATTCGTTGCCACCAACAATGCCAATAACGTTTACGTGGAGACGTTTGCACTGTGGTTGATTGCATTTTTTGGTGTGCAGATGGTCGTTGGCCATTTGGAACTGCTGCAGACTCAAGAACA
>CALDEW010000306.1 GCA_937942355.1 uncultured Pirellulaceae bacterium
GTGTTAGGAGCACAGTGCACCAGTTTCGCACCGGCGTCTTGATGCTGGCCGGCACTTGAGAACGCGATCGAAAGGATCTCGCCACGGGCGCCCGGTTCCATCATGTAAACCGCTGGGTACTTCATCGTCAATTTGGAACCAAGGTTCCCATCGACCCATTCCATCACCGCGTCTTGGTAGGCAAAGGCCCGTTTGGTGACGAGGTTATAAATATTGTTGGCCCAGTTCTGAATCGTCGTGTAACGGCAACGTGCGTCCTTTTTCACGACGACTTCGACGACCGCGCTGTGCAGTGATTCGCTGGTGTACATCGGCGCGGTGCAGCCTTCGACGTAGTGAACCTGAGCACCTTCATCGACGATGATCAGCGTCCGTTCGAACTGCCCCATGTTTTCTTCGTTGATGCGGAAGTAAGCCTGTAGCGGATACTCGATCTTCACGCCCTTGGGCACGTAGATGAACGAACCACCGGACCAAACAGCGCTGTTGAGCGCCGCAAACTTATTGTCCGACGGTGGAATGATTTTGCCAAAGTACTCACGCAACAGTTCGGGATGCTCACGAACCGCGGTGTCGGTGTCAGTGAAGATCACACCCAAGTCGGTCAGCTCTTTTTTCAGCGATCCGTAGATGACTTCGGATTCAAACTGAGCCTTCACGCCGGCCAAGTATTTACGCTCGGCTTCGGGAATACCAAGTTTCTCGAACGTGTCCTTGATCTCCTCGGGAACATCATCCCAACTCTTGCCCTGCTCTGTTGTGGGCTTGAGGTAGTAGAAAATGTCTTGGAAATCCAACTCGATATCGCCGCCCCATTCAGGCATCGGTTTCTCGTTGAAGATCTTGAGAGAATCCAATCGGAACTGGCGCATCCAATCAGGTTCTTCTTTGATGTCCGAAATCTGATTGACGATCTCTTCATCAACGCCTTTACGGGCCTTGAAGACGGCAGTCGTTTTCGTCTTGAAATCGTACTTATTGATTTCAGTTTTTTTGAGTTCTTGACTCTCAGTGATGTCAGTCGCCATATTTCAAATGTGGAAACCGTAACGGTTCCCACCCTTTCGTGTAAAGATTGTTAGCTTCGCTCCAGCAGTCAGAGTGGTTAGCTGACGAGTTCTTTCTCTGCGTTTTCGTCGTTTGCTTGGGCAGCTTCAGGGTACGCTTTGCGAATTCGATCGTAGCCTTCGGAGTGAAGTTCGATCGCGAGTTCTTTGCCACCAGATTCAACGATCTTGCCGCCAAGAATCACGTGCGTGTAGTTCGGCGGGTTGTGCTCGAGCAATTTATCGTGGTGAGTAATGATCAAGAGGCCCATTTTGTTGTGGCCGATTTCGTTGATGGATTGGCTGGCCAAGCGGACGGCGTCCGCGTCGAGCCCTGAGTCGGTTTCGTCGAGGATCGCGAATTTGGGTTGTAGCATCGCCAGTTGCAGAATTTCGGCGCGTTTCATCTCACCGCCACTGAATCCGTCGTTGACGTATCGGCGGGCGAATTCGCTGTCCATCTGGAGTTGTTCCATGTTGGATTTGATTTCTTTGCGGAATTCGCGCATCGGGATCAGGTCTTCGCCTTCCTTGCGGTCGGGGTTGCGAACGTTGGTGGTCGCATGGCGCAGGAAGTCAGCCATCTTCACGCCCGGGATCGCGACGGGTCGTTGGAACGCGAGGAAAATTCCCGCCCGAGCACGCTCGTTGGGCTCAAGTTCCAAAATGTTCTCACCGTTGAGCAGGATTTCTCCGGAGGTGACTTCATAGTTGGGGTGGCCCATGATGACCAAGCCCAAAGTGCTTTTGCCACTGCCGTTGGGGCCCATCAAGGCATGCGTTTCGCCATGCTTGATTTCGAGATTGACGCCTCGCAGGATTTCTTTGTCGTTGATCGAAACGTGAAGATCTACAATTTTTAGTACGTCTGACATAGTGTTCTTGAGATTGTTTGCTGTTGAATTTGCATTTTGGGTGAGCACCTTGGAGGGTTTGGCCAAGGGATTCCTTACCTGTGCTCAGATCGTGATCTGGCTTCAGCTGGCTCGCTGGAGATTAACCGGCTATCGAAAACCAAAATAACGAGAAAGTGATCGTGGTCAGGAACCTTATATCTTCTGCTAAATGAGAGACAAAACCCACCCCGAATCCTAACATTAGAACCATTTTGGACAACCAGAAATGGCAAAAATCGGATCCTTTGCCCGATCGGATCGAAAAGTAGGTGGAGTCCTTGGCGGAGTCGACGTGATCGGAATTAACGGCACCGATTGCCAATACGAATTGACCTCGGAGATCGCCGACCCAAGCCAACGGTAGTGGTGCCTATTACCGCAAAGGGGCGCGACAACGACTGTTTAACCGACAGTTCTACCGCCCAAGCCTGCGTTTCCAACTGTCAGCGCGAAAAACGCAGGCTTACGGCTTTGGACTGGCTCGACGCGAATCGCGACGATCTCGCCAAAAATGGCTTCCTGCTCGCATCTAAGCGGGGGAAGAATATTCTCAGCGCTCCTGTAACAAATCAAACTCATGCGCAACTAACGCAGTAGGAAGCAAGTTTTTTTACGTGAAGCGCCATGAATAAAAATCAATTGGAAGCAGTATTCCTGGAGCTACTTGAACGGAATCGCGGGCGCTGGAGCGGGATTGCCAGATGCTATGCATCCGGATCGGAGCGCGAAGACTTGTTGCAAGAGATACTCCTGCAAGTGTGGCGTTCTCTAAAAAGTTATAAGCAGCAAGCTCAGATCGACACGTGGGCATATCGCATTGCTTTGAACACGTCCCTTCACTGGGACAGAAAATCAAAGCGGCGAAAAGAAAAGCTGCCCGATGCCAACAACCAAGACATTGCTTCTCTCACCGATTCGAACTCGACGACCGCCGAAGCCGAACGTCGAATGTTGGATGACTTTATTGCGACTTTGAGCAAATCAGAAAGGGCGGTTTTCCTATTGCATCTGGACGACATGGCTCAAGAAGAAGCATCGAACATTTTGGGGATTTCTGGCGCGGCCTATCGGGTCCGCTTGCACCGCCTGAAAAAGAAATTTGAACAGGCATTTCAACTAAAAATGGAGTCAGCAAAATGAATTTTGATAGCTTGAGCGATTCTTGGCGTGAGCAGAACGACACGTCGGGCCAACTAGATTCGACCGAACTACTGGCCAAGGTTATACGAAGGGCGGAGCGCGGGCGCGTCACGAATCTAATATGGGCCATCGTTGGGTGCGTAGCATCTTTGGAGGTTCTCCGCAGCTTCAGCAGTATGGTCCTACACGACCCTAGCTCGCTTGTTCGTATTGGAGCGGCGCTTTGCGTCTTAGGAGCTTTCGGATGTTTGGCCGGATGTGTCTTTTGCTTGTGGCCAAGTCGAATTGGTGACCAATCCGTCTGCGATTATTTTTCGCGCGAGTTGAAGCGCACCAACAAGATACTTGCTTCCACCAGGTCTCCGTATTGCGTTTTTCTTCTTTTCCTGGTGGTCGTGGGAGTCTGCGTGATTGCGGTTGTTAACCTACCAACGGCACGTGCAGTTACGACAATCGCTCTTGCGTTAGCAGCATGCACGGTCGCATTGTGGGGAGGGAGGCAATCTGTTTCCCGTGCGGAGATCCTAAAGCAGGATATTGAGCAGATGCTTTCTGACTTGCGGCAAGATCCGGCTGAACTTTCGATAGAGTCTGAATAGAATCGGAGCCGCATCATCGCCGGCAACAGGCAAGCATCTGTCCGCAACTTCCAGCGCAATTCGGGTGACGGCTACTCGTCATCCTCTGCGGCAGGCGCTATCAATACCTTGGTGATACAGAAGAGGAATAACAGAACAATTGTCCCGACTGAAACCGACATTACTGTAATGGCTGCGTTGGTCATTTTGTTTCCTTGTTGGTAATCGTCCGTTTATTTGGCTTTGTCCTGGCCCACCCAATCAAATCTTCCTTGGCGGGACCACCGTGCGACTGCGATTCCTATCAGAAGCAGCAAGAGAGCCAGGACTCCCAAAACAACGTAGACCGATAACCGGGCAACCTCGCTGTTGTTGAAATTGTCGATGTATCCGCCGCTGGATTGATAAAAGGTTGCTCCCAAAATGATCAAGAGGAATACCGGAGTCACGTACTTGAGCAGAAACGGCAAGAAGCTGGGTACCCCAAT
>CALDEW010000307.1 GCA_937942355.1 uncultured Pirellulaceae bacterium
TAGTCCCGTCGAAGCTTTCACGCCCACGGAGATCAACACAAAAATTATCGAGCCCTTCGAATCACCCAAAGAGAATACTCAAGAGAGCGTTGTAGACGCCGTTGATGCTGCAGCGGCGGAACTGGAAACCGTCGCGATCCCAAAGGTCGCGGTCCAACCTGTCTTACCAACGGTCGCGGCGACCGATGCCAACGCCACCACTATCGCACCAAGGCCTCGGATCACCGGCGGAGGAATTGAGGGTCGCGACCCCAAGTCGCGCGGTGCGATCGCGGCGGCGCGCGGCGGTACGCCTCAAAGCGAAGCAGCGGTGGAGGCGGGACTGCGCTGGATCGTTGAACATCAAAACCGTTACGACGGTGGCTGGAGCTTTCAGCAACAGTGCAAACAATGCGGCAATGACGGACGTTCACAATCGGACAACGCCGCGACGGGACTGTCTTTGATGGCGCTGCTGGGTGCGGGGTACACCCATCGCAGTGGGCCCTATCAAGAAAACGTGCAGAACGGACTGGACGCGCTGTTACGATTCCAAGACCGGCGTAAAAGCGAATTTGGCGGACCCTTTGTCGATGTATCCGCGGCCGGCATGTATACGCATGCCATCTGTACCATTGCCATTGCCGACGCTTACGCGATGACGCAAGACCCGAAATTGAAACAGCCGCTGCTACTAGCTCACAAGTACATTCTCAACGCTCAGCACAACGAAGGCGGTTGGCGTTATCGCCCCAACAGTCGGGGGGACATGCTGATCACCGGTTGGCAAGTGATGGCGTTGAAGTCTCTGGAGAGGTGCGGCATCGAGACCCCCGCGCAGGTTTACGGTTCCACGATCAACTTTATTGAATCTCTGCAAGAGAGTAACGGATCGGCGTATCGGTATTACTTCACAGAAACTCGAAGCGCCGACGTGCCGACGGCGGTGGGGCTGCTGAGTCAGATGTATCTGCAGTGGCCCAAGGACCACCCTTCGCTGGATCACGGGGCCAATAACCTGATTGATCGGAGAGTGTCCAAGGACGACATCTATTTTAATTTTTATACGACTTTGCTGCTGCATCTGGTCCAGCACGATGGCTGGGAGTATTGGAATAAGGCGGTCCGAGAGCGTCTAATTAAGACTCAGGCGAAACGGGGCCATGAAACCGGCAGCTGGCACTTTGGGCACAAACATGGCGATGTGGGCGGCCGTTTATATACCACGGCAATGGCCGTAATGACCCTAGAAGTATATTATCGCTACAGCCCTCTGTTTGGCTCCGATGACCCCAAAAACCAGTAATTCTACCCACCCATAAGACGATTGCCCCGCCGTCCTACCTTAGAGCAGTAGCAACAATGACCGATATTATCAGCCCTGTTATTCCAGTATTGGACATCATGATCGGGCAAGTCGTTTGGGCTAAGGGCGGCCAACGTCATCAGTATCGCCCGGTGGATTCAAAACTGATTCAGGACAGCAATCCCGTCAGCGTGGCTCGCGCGGTTTTCAATCAGACCGGCAGTGATTGGCTGTACGTTGCGGACATCGACAGCTTTTCCGGCGCCCATCCCAACTGGGCCGCTTACGGTTCGTTGATGGACGCGGGTTTTAAATTGCTGATCGACGCGGATTGGGTTTCGAATGATCGTGTCGACGAGGCGATATCGAAGTTTAGCACTTCCAACAATTCTAACCGCGTAGACAACGTAAAACTCATCATCTCGACCGAGACGATTGGGTCGCTCCAACAGTTCAACGTTCTCAAGAAGATCCTGGCTGCCGGCATTGATGTTTGCTTCAGCATCGACATGCAGGGCGACCATGTCATCGCCAAAACGCCTAAGGTCGCCGCGCTATCGCCGCTTCAATTGGTTCACGAAGCCTATCAACAAGGTGTCCGCAATTTTATCTTGTTGAATCTCGAAACCGTGGGTACCGGTTCGGGGATCGACGGGATCGAAAAAGAGACCTCGACGTTTGACCGGAAGGCCCTGATTTCGGAGATCGCCAACGAGCTGCCCGATACGCGCTTAATCTCTGGTGGGGGCGTCCGCGACCACGAAGATTGCCAAGCGTTTCTATCCGCCGGTTGCCAGCAGGTTCTGGTGGCGTCGGCTATTTTTGATTGCCGCATCACGCCTGATGAAGTCGCAATGCTCGAACCGTTTCGCAATCACAGCAAAACGCGCGATGCGTTCGTGGCAAAGGTCTAGGATTGGCGAATATTCACTCGCTCGCGCTTTTTGAAATTGCGGACCACACTTTATATCCCGAAGGGATGGCAGCCCGACGATGCTGTAATCCCTTCGGGATACGTTTGAATTCCAGCGTACCGGTGGTTTTCGCTGCGCTCGACCACCGGCTAATGGCTTAGATGCCTCCGGCATGAAAAAAAGTGCAACTTCAAAAGGTCGAGTTTAGGCTTCCCGATTACGATTGCCCGCACTCGATGTGGAAAAGACGAACCTTATCCGCCGCTTCTGCGTCAGCGCCATGACATTGGCACTTCTATCCAACCGCGGCAATTTGATCTAACCGATTGCTTGGCCCAATTGGAATGTTCCTCTAATTGCTTCCTTCGATTACGATGCTGGGCTGGAATTAGGCGATCAATACAAACGAAAACAAATATAAGGCGTGAGAGATACGATGAAGGTTGGACTGGTGGGATGGCGAGGCATGGTGGGTTCGGTCTTGATGCAGCGTATGCGCGCTGAAAAGGACTTCGACTTAATCGAACCAACCTTTTTCAGCACCTCCAATGCAGGTGGAGACGCTCCCGACGTGGGGCAATCCGCGACCAAGCTTCAAGATGCCAACAGTGTAGAAGCGCTGGCTGAACAAAACGTCATCATCACCTGCCAGGGCGGCGACTACACCAACGGCGTTCACTCCCAGCTGCGGGAAAGCGGTTGGGAAGGACACTGGATCGACGCCGCTTCGGCGCTTCGCATGTCCGACGACGCGATCATCATGTTGGAGCCCGTCAATCGAAAGCTGATTGACCAAGGCCTCGAATCGGGTTGTCGAAACTGGATCGGCGGCAACTGCACCGTCAGCCTGATGCTGATGGCGCTCGGTGGACTGTACGAAGCGGGGCTGGTCGAGTGGATGACGGCGATGACTTATCAAGCCGCCTCAGGTGCCGGTGCCAACAACATGCGCGAGTTACTTTCGCAGATGGGCGCCGCCAACGCGTGCGTCGCTGACCAATTGGCGACTCCGTCTTCGGCGATTTTGGACATCGACCGGGAAGTGGCAGCCACCATGCGTGGCGACGCGTTCCCTACGGAGTACTTCGGTGTCCCATTGGCGGGAAGTCTGATCCCTTATGTCGACAAGCAACTCGAAAACGGCCAATCCAAAGAAGAATGGAAGGGCCAATCCGAAACCAACAAAATTTTGGGCCTGACCCCGGGTTCGATTCCTATCGACGGCGTCTGTGTCCGCATCGGAGCGATGCGATGCCACGCTCAAGCGCTAACGATCAAACTGACTAAAGATGTTTCGATCCAAGAAATCGAATCGCTGCTGGCAAATCATAACGACTGGGTGGAAGTCATCCCCAACGATCGCGACGCCTCGATCGAGGGTCTCACGCCGACAGCAGTCACTGGCACACTAAAAATTCCGGTCGGTCGTTTACGAAAGTTGAACATGGGCGATCAGTATCTTGGCGCGTTCACTGTGGGCGATCAATTGTTGTGGGGTGCGGCCGAACCGCTTCGCCGCATGTTGAGAATTCTGCTAGAGGTGTAGCAGCTAGTGAAGTTAACGACTCGGAGAGTCGTTTTACGTAACTCGACTCTCCGAGTCGAGAGCCATGCGCGACCGGACTTTTGAATAACACTGCTTTATCGAACGGTGTTGTGAACCCTATTGCGTCTAAGCACACACCCGCCAAGTTTCCTTTCGTGGCCTACAACTTTTTGACCTAACTTGGAAACCGAAAGTCAACCATTTTTCAAAAAGTTTTAAAATAAAAAGTGCTGACGACAGCACTCAAAAATTTTTCTTTTAATCGCATTGATCTTCTGCGCTTCTGTAAGTGTATTTATAATGAAGGTGTTGTTGCAGATCGCTGCCCCCGAAAAGGATTTCGTGATTGTTCAATTTTGGCTGAGCTGTTTCAACGCTGACTAACCTTCGTTTATGAAATGGCGTTTGCGTGTTATCGGTTCGACCAAAAATTACCGACCTCAGCTTCCACCTGTTTGGCAGATCTCTTCACCCAGAACTGTTTAAACTTGGTAATAGCCGTCTGTACGAACGCGAGAACTACTCTCTCAACGTAAACATCACGACCGATGGTCACTGGATCGCCTTCAAGCACAATAACTTCGTTTTTACCGAGGTTAGCGCAAGTGCTCATCACCCTCTGCCGGCATCGCAGGTTTTGATATCCCATCCCGTCGAAGGCGCTTGCCGCAACAAACTGCCGTTGTTGGAGGGGCAGATCCAATACGAATCAAACGTGCAGTTCGAAGTTGTCGATGCGAAAACGTTTGTCTCAATCCAACAACATCTAAGTAAACAAACGGATCACTCCGAACCCAGCGGATTGGTGTACCGATTCGAATCCAACGGAAGGCTGGATTTTGGAGCCGTCAGTTACGTTGACGTGCAATCGTTTATCAACCACGTAAAGATTCGCGCTTATCACACCTTCCCCGACACCTGCGCTGTGCTCAAAAGCGAAACGCTATTCAAGATCGTTTAACTTTCGATGTAGCTACCGTCGCCAGACGGTGGAAGCCTGAAGATTCCAATTCGGTGGATGCCTGAAGAATGCGATTGAGCCCACGCTCTGGCGAGCGTAGCTACTTTTGAAGTGGACGAGAACACTACGACCGGTAGCACCGCAGCAGACAAAGGATTACGCCGATCGGCGGAAGCAGCGTCCACCATGTGTCGATCGGACCACCACGATAAAAGGTTCTGAAGATTTGCATTGCATGCCATGGGATCTGAATCGCCACAAAAAGATACACGATCAAACTGGCTGCATTGAACGCCAGCGCTTTGTCTATCTCCAGATTGCTGATAGAGATAAACGCGCGCGACATGCCGCAACCAGGACAACCCACGCCCAGTAAGCTTCGAAAGCCACACATTTCGGGCATCGGCACGGTAGCAAAGGGAAGGTAAACCTC
>CALDEW010000308.1 GCA_937942355.1 uncultured Pirellulaceae bacterium
TGGCGTTGGTCAGGATGCAGAAACGTGAAACGGCTCTTCCTTACTTCCAAAAAGCGATCGCTGATCCAACGATGAAACAGGATGCAGAGTTGATTATGTTAAGAATGAATCTCGCGACTCCGCCGTCGCCACCTCCAACAAAGCAACCGCCCCCCGGCCAAGACTTACTCGACAGCATGAAAAAGTTGCTTAAAGAACAACCCAAGTAACCCTAATCGGAAAACGCTCTTCTCTCTTGCTCTGATGATTTAGGCTGATGCAATCCAACGATGGCCAGACCGATCAAGCACGTGACGACTGAGAACAAAAGAAAGTTGTTCGTCAGCGCGATGCCGCATAGAACGACCACTGCGACCGAAGAAGCTATCTTTGCCGGCATCAACCACAAAAAGCTGCACACAAATTCGCTGATGATGACCATCCGTGAATGCCACGTCGCAGCCTCGCGCAGTTGCTCAGGCGACAACGACGCGCGAAACAAATTGTAGAACCAAAAATCGCGCTGCTCAAAATAGATATCGAACAATACTTGCCCTGACCAGTAGCCGTGGGTTACCTTTCCCACGGCTCCACCAAGAAAAATTAACGACAGGATCACATGAGACAACCAAACGGCGCGCGGAAACAGGGACTCAAACGGTTCGTTTAATCGTGTCGCAACCCACACGCACCACAAAGCAGCCCAGCTGCAGCACATAAACGTCACATCGTTAAAAGCTGATTGATGGATCGTGAGGATCGCCAAATTGACGACCAACAACAATGTAGCGCAGACCAAGTGTTTCTTCTGAGTGACAAAAATTGCCAACAAACAACCGCTACACGCCAGCAGATAGGCCACACGCGCTACCGCCTGGCTGCGAAAGAAGGCGGGAAAGAACGAGTCAACGATCGGCAGTGCTTCATTGGCGCGGTCAAACAGAATGAACGCGAAAATCTTCAACGTCAATGAAATCAGAATCCCGACCAGAACCACCTTCAACAAGGACAACGTATCGCGCCGTCCGCCCATCACAGGCATCAGCTCATTCCTCGCGGAATCAACCTTAGCCTCGGCGAGCATTTGGTCTGAACTTGTTTTGCTGCGATCATTCATCGCGGCCTCGGCGTTCTAAATTGTGTTGCCCCTTACCGTACGTTCCTCGATCACGATGTTCAAATCGTTGGTGGACGCGGTTGACGGTCAGTTGATTAGGCTGATCGCGTGTAATTTCCCAGCGGCTGATCAACGCCGTATCGCCAAACACAGACTCCATTTCAAACATGCCCGCGCGGCCTTTTGTAAAAACATGACGCTGGTCGCCGAAGGTTATGAACCGTGCCGGAAAATGATTCACAGCGGCTGAGATGTAAGATTCTTCATCGGAATCGTAGTTACCTGATTTGTCGATAACGTTTGAAAACTTGATTCGATTCTCGAAGTTGTACATCGCTGGCACTGCCTGGTGGACGGCCCATTGTGGGTAAGTGTCCGATGCCAGATGAAATCGTTTCAATGCGGCTTCTTTCATCGCCTGGGAGAACAAAATTGAAATTGCAGCGACAGCAACGATTACCGATAATGCAAACACAGCCAATCCCAGCAGGTCACGTTGCCCGAAGCACTGAATCAAAAAATCCCAACCTCTATTCATCAAACACCTCCACTCATCAAACTCCACCTCTGTAACACTACATCATGGCAGGATGACCGAATCTGCCTCATGCCGATGAACTATCAAGTTCCATCGGGATTTTGGCAATACTACCCGACCTACTTTTGTTGCGACCTCAATTTATCGTAGCGCAATGCTTGCAGTTTCTTGCCTAGGCTGCGAAAATAGGTCAAATTACCTCCTCAGGCCCAAAATTGACCAACGGCTTATCTAAATGTCAGTCGCCAATCGAAAAGAATTCGTCGCCTGCGTAACCAAAAGCAAGGCGATCCCAGAAAAAAAGCTAACTGCGTGGCTGGAAGTCGTCGACGAAGAAGATCCTAAAAAGATCGCGGCCAAGCTGGTACGCGACAAACTGCTCACGGCTTGGCAAGCCAAATTCTTGATCTCCGGTCGGTCGCGTTTAAGCGTCGGCAATTATATATTGCGGTCTCGGATTTCGCGCGACGAACTGGGCGACAAATTCGAAGCGATCCACTCTCAACTTAATCGCAAAGTCGTCATACAGGTTTTCCCTTCGAGCATCGCCGAGAACGAAGCGTTGCTTAAAAAGCTGCTGAAGAAACTGCGTCAAATCACCGAACTGGATCATCCCAACCTCGTCCACATCTACGACGTCGATCAAGAAAGCGAACGCTATTTTTTGGTTGCTGAATACGTCGAAGGTAAGACGCTGGATTCAGTTTCCCCCAGTGATCTAACCGACACTGAAATCGCGGGCATCATTGCTGGCGTTGCCTCGGGTTTGTCGTACGCCCATCAAAGTGACATCGTGCATGGCAACGTTACGGCTGAGAACATTTTCGTGACACCTGACGGTAAAACCGAACTTCAGGGTTTTCCGTCAGCCGTTTTGATCAGTGAAACCAGCGGGCAAGAAAAAAAGGTTAGTAAGTCAAGAGACTTTTTGCGTCTGGCCAAAATCGGATCGGCACTGTTAAAGGAGATGCCCAAGGCTTCGCGTTCTGAACACTTCGCCGAAATCGCCGCAATGGTCGTCGGTCTCAAAGACAAAGAAAAACGTGACGCGCGTATGGCTTCGCTCACAGATTGGGTCACTGCGCATCTCGAGGACGAGACAAAATCTTCGGGCATCCAACTTCAACCAGAAGATGACTCTTTTGTTTCCGACACATCGGATGCAGGAGAGGGAGATTTCGATTCTCCAATGGCGACCGTGCCGCAAACGACGTTGAAGAAAAAGAAGAAGGCGGCGGAACCGACAGAACCGGATTCCGATGATCGAGGTTTGTTAAAAAGCATGTGGGAAGACAGACGAGCCGCCTTCATCGCCTGTGCAGCGGCCCTTTTTTTATCACTCATTGGCGGGCTGGTCGCGATTGGATATACGCTGACTTCTGGATCTGATAGCGGTGCAAACACCCAAGTCGCACTCAACGGTAAGCCAACCCCCAACGGTAAGCAGGACCTTGGGGGGAGGCAGAACCTTGGGGGTAAGGAAAGCGTGCCGCTGGCAACCAGCAACGCCGCAGAGGGGGCTCTGTCGCTGGATGACCGAAAGCTGAAATCCTCAAACGAAACTCTGGACCCCGAGGCCAATCGTAAGAAACTGGCTGAGTTCTTTGCCAAGCGCGACGGTGTTAAGCCGGCGTCTGAGGAACCGCCGAAGCTTACGCAAAAGCAACGAAATCAAAAGGGGCGTCAAGAAAATGGGACGGCCGCCGTGGCCCAGAAAACTGCGGACGCCAATTTAGCGAAACCGGAGCCTTCGCCTAAATCGGACGATCCTGCGATTGAGGCAAAGACCGACGTCGATGCCAAACCTCCATCTGAAACAGGCGTGCAGACCGCGAATATCACCGGGATGACTAACCTAGAGGCGATTAAAGGAGTTGGTCCCAAGATCCAATCTTATCTCAATGACGGCGGCGTCGAGACAATGGAGCAACTCGCAGCGATGAGCCCGACAGATGTTCAGGCCGCGATGGTGAAAGGCAACTGGAAGGGCCCCAGTCAGGTCAAAGAAGCAGCCGACTGGATCGCGCAAGCCAAAAAAATCATAGGTGACAGCTCTCCAATGAAGCAGTCGGCCGCTTCACCCCCTTCTCCTGCCGCCACAACTTCTAAAGCGTCAAACAAATCCGCAGCGGCACCGAAGGCTCCTCCGAAGATTGGTAACCCATTCGAAAAATTTGCCAAGCGAGTTGGCCTTCCAGAGGTAACCGAAACATCAGATCTCAAGATGGGTAATCTCGTAATCGCCAAAAACCACTTGTTGGGATTACAACTGTTAGCTGGCCCTGAAATTTCTCGCAGCAAAATCGACCTTAAGCTCAACCGTTCCGAAAACGACAAACAGCTGTGGAATGTCGAACTTCGTCCCAAACGCTCCGATCCGATCGCAATCGCGCAATTTCAGAAAACGCCAACTGAGATGAAATTTCGCTGGCTGCCGGAGGCGGCGAAGAACAAGAATGCTGCGGCGCTACGAAACTGTATGCTCAAACTCTCTACGCCGAAAGACGCGCTGTGGTTGGCCCTGCGCGTACCGGTATCGATAGAGAATTTCAAATTTGTTGACAGCCAAGGATTTGTTAAAGCCGAAGCGGAGATCGACTCGTTGCCCAACCCGTCCGTTTTGAAAACGGAACTTCAGCCAATCATCATGAAGGTGAAAACCAACGAAAGAAAGGCGATTGCACCTAGCTATCACCCACGCAAAATCACCAAACGCGAACCCGGTAAAATCTTCTTTCAACGGAGTGAGACCAGACGGTTCTTTTACGTTGAGGTTACCGCAGACATTCGCAAAAAGTCTCGGTTTACAGCCCAGATGATGCTGGCGTTTCCCAAGCGTAATCCACAACAAGTGCGATCGGCAAAGGATCTGGATGATATCGCCAAAGCGATTGAGCTACAAAGAGCAGAAGCGAAGAACAACTACCAAGGGTCTCTGGAGGCGCAAAAGCCTGAAGGTATGGCAACCAGCGAATTCAACAGCCTGAAGAAAGAGGCCAAAGATAATTTTGACAACCTTGAAAATCTGGCCAAAATTTCAATCCAAAACATAGCCGTCGTAAAAGAGTTATTGGGCAAGAAAATTAAGCTGGAAGTGTATTTCGAAATGGAAGGTCACCGAATCGTTGTTGCCGAATCGAAATAAGAGCGTATTGCGAAATGATAGAGTTTGCCAATTTTTTTTGCCAGCGGACCGCTCTTTAATCAACGCTTCGGTTACCCTTGTTGACCTCTCCAAGACGTCTTGTCAGACTCGCGGGAACCTGAGCTTCGTTTTTCTGTCTAACATTCTGCTATTCTGTTTACCGATCAAAAAATCCCCTTAGAAGTCCTAATATGATTCGCGTTGGTATCGTTGGCGCGACCGGCTACACGGCGGTCGAGCTGCTAAAAATCTTGCTTCGTCACCCAGAAGTAACCGTCACCGCGCTAACGTCGCGCGACCCGAACACGCCACACCTTTCGGACGTTCATCCCGGCCTGCGCGATCAACTGAATCTCAATTTTTCGCAATTGGACATCCCCAGCTTCTGCGAATCGGTGGACGTTGCGTTTTGC
>CALDEW010000309.1 GCA_937942355.1 uncultured Pirellulaceae bacterium
CTACACAACGACGACTCCGTCGTAGTCCCCTTCGGGTTGAGGGTATTGTGGATCCATCTCCTGTAAGGTCTTCTTCAGCAGTTCGCTGATGACTAGATTTCGATACCATTTTTTGTCCGAGGGAATGATGTGCCAGGGGGCGAACGGCGTGCTGCATTTTTCCAGCGCGTCCTCGTAGGCCTCTTGGTACTTGCCCCATAGCTTCCGTTCGGAAAGGTCGCCCATGCTGAACTTCCAGTGTTTTGTCGGATCGTCCAGCCGTGCTTGCAGTCGTTGTTTCTGACGTTCTTTGCTGATGTGCAGGAAACACTTGACGACTTTTGTGCCGCATTCAGAAAGAAGGTTCTCAAAATCGTTGATCAGTCCGTAGTGCTTCTGCCAGCGCTCTTTTGGTTTCAAATTGTGAACACGCACCACTAAAACCTCTTCATAGTGCGAGCGATTGAAGATGCCGATGTTGCCTCGTCGCGGAGCCGCGTTATGATGCCGCCAGAGGAAGTCGTGATCTGCCTCTTCGGCGGAGGGAACCTTGAACGAATGGACTTGGCAACTGGTGGGGTTCATGCCACGCATCACCCAGCGGATCGTCCCGTCCTTGCCGGCGGTATCCATGCCTTGCAGCACCAAGAGAATGCTTCGTTTGTCTTCGGCGTACAACCGTTTGGCAAGTTCCGCCATTTCAACGGCGTTGGAAGCGATTTGAGCTCGCGCGGCCTTTTTGTCAAACGAAATTTTCTCCGACGGGCCTGTAGGAATCGACTTCAGTTTGACTTTCGAACCCGGTTTGACGGTATGCGGAACGGCGATATCGAAATTACTCATTTTGGCGTCGTGGTTGTTGAGTGCTGAATTGTTTTAGGAAAGCGATTTGATCGAAAAAGGCGCCCCGTACCGGGGTTGAACCGGGATCTCTTGGACATGGTCCAAGCGTTTTCTGGTTAAACTAACGGAGCATATTTCAATATTTACCCACTGTATCGGCTGGTGTGCTGGGTTGGCCAACCTTCCAACTCATTTTGAACCTAATAATGCAACTTCACCACCCCGCAATCGCACGTGTTCGCTACGAATTGTGCGAAAGTCATTCTGCTAAACTGGATGATCGGTTAAAATAAGGGGGTTAATTACCAACCCTACACTGAGACAATCCCTCACTGAGACATTCATGAGAGTTCTTTCGGGCATTCAGCCCACCGGGCGACCGCACTGGGGAAATTACTTTGGTGCGATCAAGCAATACATTGATTTACAGTCGGCCGACGAAGCCTACTACTTTGTGGCGAACTTACACGCACTTAATACGGTACGTGATAAGGACCAGCTGAGCCAGTTTTCTTGGGATGCTGCGTTGGACTTGTTGGCGCTTGGTTTGGACCCCAATCAAGCGCACTTGTTCATTCAGTCTGATGTGCCCGAAGTTTCAGAACTGTGTTGGTTGCTGCTGGCGGGGACCCCGATGGGGTTATTGGAGCGCTGCGTTTCCTATAAAGACAAGATCGCCAAAGGACTGCCGGTTGTCGCGGGATTATTCGCTTATCCGGTTCTTCAAGCGGCCGATATCTTGGCGTACGACGCAAATATTGTCCCCGTTGGTGAAGACCAGAAGCAGCATATCGAAGTTTGTCGCGACATTGCCAAGGCTTTCAACCATCAATACGGCGAGGTGTTCGTAATTCCTGAAGCAAAGATTCTTGATTCATCCGCGAAGGTGCCAGGAACCGACGGCGATAAGATGTCAAAAAGTTATGATAATTTTATCGAGATTTTCGAACCGCCAAATAAGATGAAGAAAAAGGTGATGCGGATATCGACCGATTCGCGCGAGATGCACGAATCGAAGGATCCGGAAACGGATCACTTATTTCAATTGTTTTCGTTGTTCGGCAGCGCCAGCGAAGTGCAGACCATGGCGGACCTTTATCGCGCCGGCGGATTTGGATACGGCGACATCAAAAAACAATTGGCCGCCGCAGCGGAGTCATTCTTTGAGCCCGCCTTCGCGCGGCGTGAGGAACTTGCGGCTAAACCCGACGAAGTTAAGCAGATTCTTGGCGACGGAGCTTCGGCCGCGCGGAAGAAGGCTGGCGAAGTTTTACTGCGGGCTCAAAAGGCCTGCGGACTAAAATAGGGACGACCGGAGTTAACCATGAATGTTGTTGGCATCGGTACAGACATCGTCGAATGCGCTCGCATTAGTGATATGATCGAGAAACATGACGATACCTTTATCGAAAAGGTGTTCACCAGCGGCGAGATCAATTACTGCGGTCCTAGGAAATCGTGCGTGCAACACTACTCAGGACGTTGGGCGGCAAAAGAGGCGATTTTGAAGGCCATTGGCACCGGTTGGTCCAAAGGAATCAAATGGACGGACATTGAAGTGATCAACCAAATGGGTGGCAAGCCCTACGTGAAACTTAACGGCAAAGCAATTGAAGTGTGCGCCGAACGTGGGATCGAGGAGATCCTGATTTCGATTTCCCATTGTCACTTGTTCGCTACTGCCTTCGCAACGGCGATGGGGCCAGGTGAGCCCATTCAATAGTCGCTTCAAAATAGCCGTTTCACCCGTTGTTCGTTTCACCCGTTGTTCGTTTTGCCCCGCGTATTTTAATCCAGTTTTAACCCCGTGATTTAGCCTCGATGGATCCAGATCGTGCACGAATCGAAGAAGACCTCAAGGGACTGCTTGAAGGGCAGGTCCGTTGTGACGATACGTTTTTGCATCTGTACGCATCTGACGCCAGTCTGTACGAAGTTAAACCGCTTGGCGTCGTACGTCCGATGCACACCGCCGACGTTGTCGCGTGTGTGAACTATGCGCGAGAGAATGATTTGATCATCATTCCTCGTGGCGCGGGTTCTAATGTCCTAGGGGCAACGCTTGGCAATGGATTGATCTTGGATTTCTCCTATTCGATGAGGCGGATTCTTGCCGTTGATCGAGAAAGCGTCACTGTGCAGCCGGGCTTGGTTCTGGGTGACTTGAATGAGCATCTTGCTTCGCACGGAAAGATGTTTGGCCCCGATCCTTTTAGTCGGAACGTGTCCACAATCGGTGGCATTTTGTCGATGAACCGTTCGGGAAGTCACTGGCTTAAAACGGGGACGCCACGCGATCACGTCGTCAGCCTGCAAGTTGTGCTTGCCGACGGAGAGGTGATTGAGATTAACTCTGCGCTTGAAGAAGTACGGGCTTTAGACAGCCGGGCTATTGCCGCCGGCAACGGTGTGGCAGCGTACGAGACTAAGGTGAGGAGACTGCTGGATCGCAATGCAGAACTGATCAAGGATGAAAAACCTGCGACCGAGGTAAATCAAGCTGGCTATAACGTGTTTGATTTGCAGTCTGAGGGAGGCTCTCCGCGCGTGGATTTGACGCGCTTGTTCGTAGGTAGCGAAGGTACGCTGGGCATCATCACCGAAGCAAAACTCCGAACGATTCCGATTCCTCGACATCGCGGCGTTGTGCTGCTTTTCTTTCACTCTTTGGACGTTGCGGCCCGGGCGGCGGTGGAGATTTCCAACTCCGGGGTCGTGGCATGCGATTTATTGGACAGAAGGTTATTGTCGCTGGCCCGTGAATCCAATGCACGCAATCGAAATCTCATTCCTGTCGATGCGGAAGCCATGTTGTTGGTCGAAGTGGAGAGTTCCGATGATACGCGGCTGAGGGAAAAGACGGAGCGATTGGTACATCGCGCGGTGCGGAAGAAGAAGTGGGCTTTCAACTCGCAAACGACGACGCAGAAGGACGTGCGAGATTCCTTCTGGCGGATCGCGCGGCGCAGCGGGCCGACGCTGTATCGTATGCAGGGCAATCGACGCGCTATTCCGTTTGTCGAAGATATCGGCGTCTCTCCGGATCGGTTACCCGAGTTTTTGAAAGAGGTTCATTCAATTCTCAACCGGCACGAATTGACGGCGTCGATCTTTTGCCATGCTCCGCAGGGAACCGTTCATGTGCGGCCTTTTGTCAGGATCTCCGATGCCGATCAGATTGAGACGATGCAGAATGTCGCGAAAGACCTATTCGAAAAAGTCGTTGAGTTTAACGGAACGATTTCGGCAACTCGCGGCGATGGAATGAGCCGTTCCTGGTTCTTGCGTCGCCAGTACGGGAAGTTGAACAACGTCTTCTCCGAGATCAAGGATTTGTTTGATCCACGCGAGATTCTAAACAACGGAAAGGTCGCCGGTGATGGCTTCAATGGATTGACGGAGAATCTTCGCCATTTTGAAATTACGGTGGGTGCGCCGGTTGAGGCGGAACAAAGTGACGAAAATTCAGACGAGGTCCGCTCCAATGCCAGTGTCGACGAAGGCCAGTTACCGGAGCTGGACGCCGCCAATGATATAAGTGAGGGCAGAGGGAAGAATCTAAAGAGCGATTTGGCCAAGGCGAACGGTGCCCTGCCTATCGTTACGCCAGAGCTGAATTGGTCGTTGGAGCAGATGGCCACGGCGGCGCACAACTGCAATGGTTGCGGGCGATGTCGAACGGGTGTGCAAATTGAGCGGATGTGTCCGGTGTTTCGGCTGTCTCCGCGCGAGGAGGCATCGCCTCGTGCGAAAGCGAATTTGATGCGTGGCGTGCTGACGGGGCAATTGCCGCCTGAGACGATCACGAAAGAAGAATTCATTGACGTCGCCAATCTCTGTGTGAACTGTCACCAATGCCGTTTTGAATGTCCGGCGAAAGTTGACATTCCGAAATTAATGATCGAAGCGAAGGCTCAATATTCTTCGGTCAATGGAATGAAGTTATCGGATTGGATGCTGACGAGGCTGGATTGGCTGTATGCGTTTGCCGGTGGGTTTCCTTATTTGGTCAACTTAATGTTGAAGACGCGTTGGACCCGCTGGGTCTTGGATCGTCTACTGGGGATCGCGCAGGGAAGGAAACTACCAACGTTTGCAACAGGAACCTTTCTCAGATGGGCTCAGCGCGCGAAATTAAACGTTGCGTCCAAGCAGTCATCACGCAAGGTCGTCTTCTTTGTTGACGCGTTCGCGAATTGGAATGATGTGGAACTGGGCATCGCGTTTTGTAATGTACTCAAACACAATCAGATTGATGTGCTGGTTCCAACTCGCCAAGACGTGTCCGGGATGTCCCTGATTTCTGAGGGCGCGATCCCGCGGGCGAAGAAAATCGCCGCGCGGAACGTGGAAATGTTGGCCGATTGGGTCCGGCAGGGATACCAAATTGTCACCACCGAACCATCGGCGGCATTGGCGATTAAACACGAGTATTTGAATTTGATGGACGACGAAGATGCTTTATTGGTCAGCAAGAACACCACAGACTCTAGTTCCTATCTGTTAAGTCTGCATCAGGCCGGTGAACTTCAGCTAGATTTTAAGCCCATCAATGCGACGATCGGTTATCATCTTCCGTGCCATCAAAGAGCGCTGATGGACGAGGATTCGGATACCGAGATTCCAGGGGTCAAGTTGCTGAAGCTTATTCCTGGTCTTCAAGTGGAAACGATGCAAAAGGGCTGTAGCGGAATGGCGGGAACGTACGGGTTAAAACGTAGGAACTATCACCGATCGTTGCGGATGGGGTTGCAACTTATTCAGGCGATGCGTTCGCCGACGATCATGGCGGGAACGACCGAGTGTAGCACCTGTAAAATTCAAATGGAGCAGGGCACCACTAAACCTACGATTCATCCGATCAAGATCATGGCGATGGGGTATGGGCTGATGCCAGAATTAGAGGATTTGTTTGACCGTCGCAGTGGTGAACTTACAATTTCATGATCGTCAATCTATTATTATTTGCGGCTGCGAAGGAAATCGCAGGAACACAGCAGTTGGAGCTTTCCTTGGATCAACCTTGCACCGTTGGTCGATTGAAATCGGCGTTGGCCGCGGAATGCCCAGAGCTGGCCGCGTTGACCGCCCGTTCCGCTTTTTCGGTTGATCAGACGTATGCCAACGATGAAACCGTAATTGGCCCTGCATCAGAAGTTGCGATGATACCACCGGTTAGTGGCGGGTAGTGAAAGGCATTTTGTTTTCGATGATTGAAATTACTCCTAACGAGATCGACACCACAGCGCTGTTGGAATCCGTGTCATCCCCGACCTGCGGTGCTGCGGTCCTGTTCGTTGGCACGACTCGCCAGTTCACAGGCGAACGCGAAACCGAAAAACTGGCTTACGAATGCTACCAACCGATGGCAATCCAGAAGCTGAACGAGCTTCGTGACGCGGCCATGGAAAAATGGGAAATCGAAAAGTGTTCGATCGTTCACCGCGTCGGCGTTGTGGAGATCGAAGCGGCCAGCATCGCCGTTGCGGTAAGTTCTCCTCATCGCGTCGCCAGTTTTGAAGCCGCGTCGTGGATCATGGATAGGTTGAAGAAAGATGTTCCGATTTGGAAACAGGAACATTGGGCGGACGGAGATCGTCAGTGGGTGCATCCACCAACCGAGAAAAAATCCTCTGAGGTGATTGGTTAAATGGGATCGCAAACGGCAATTGATACGGCGCCTCTGATCGACTCGTTCGGGCGTGTACACAAAAATCTACGAATCAGCGTGACCGATCGTTGTAACATCCGCTGCTTTTACTGCATGCCGGAGACGGTAGAGTTCTTGCCTCACAAGGATATTCTGTCGTTCGAGGAGATCGCACGAGTCGTGCGTGTCGTGGCGGCGGCGGGGGTCGACCGCGTTCGAATCACCGGCGGTGAACCTCTCGTACGGTCTCAACTCCATAAACTTGTTGGAATGGTTCGCGCCGTTGAGGGTATTAAAGACATCGCTATCACGACCAATGGAATTCTATTAGAAGACCAGGCGCAGCGTTTAAAAGACGCCGGTTTAGATAGGCTCAACATCAGTCTCGATACGCTCGACCCAAAAATGTATGAAAAGATCGCGCGGAGGAAGGGACTTGAGAAAGTTCTAAAAGGAATCGTGCAGGCACAAGAGGTTGGCTTCAAAGACATCCGTCTCAACGCGGTAGCTCTAGCCGGAATCACAGAAACCGAGATCGTGCCGTTGGCATTGTTTGCTCGGCAAAACGATTTGACGTTGCGGTTTATCGAGTTCATGCCGCTTGATGGCGATCAGGCTTGGCAAACGGACCAGGTTATCAGTGGTGAAACGATTCGCGGTGTCATTTCCGAGAAGGTTTGTGAACTTCTACCGACCAAGGAAACAGTGCGTAGCCAACCGGCGGTTGATTTTCGCTACGCAGACGGGCAGGGGAGTGTTGGATTTATTAATTCGGTTTCTTCGCCGTTTTGTGGGGCTTGCGATCGGCTGCGGATCACGGCGGATGGGCGTTTGCGAAATTGTCTGTTTGGCACTGAGGAATGGAACTTGATTGATACGTTACGAAGTGGTGCCAATGATCAAACGTTGTTGGAGATAATCCGTTCTGGCATTTTGAAGAAGAAGGCGGGGCATGGGACGGACGATGTGGAGTTCAAACGGCCGGGGCGCGCGATGTACCAAATTGGTGGATAAGTAGATGCAATCGAAAACTCCATGGTATCGTGATGGGCTGAAGTTCACATGCAGTGAATGCGGCGAATGTTGCTCGGGAAGTCCTGGGTTTGTTTGGGTAACCGCCGACGAAATATCCGTGATGGCGAAAGCATTGCACCACTCGGTCGATGAATTCGAAGACATTTACGTGCGTAAAATTGGAGCGCGGAAATCTCTCAAAGAGCTACCAAACTATGATTGCGTTTTTCTTGACGAAAAAACGCGTAAATGCCAATTGTATGACGCGCGTCCGACCCAGTGCAAAACGTGGCCTTTCTGGGAAAGTAATCTCCGGACGCCGGAAGACTGGCAACGGACATGTGAAGAGTGCCCGGGAAGTGGGTTAGGCAAACTTTACTCATTGGACTCCATCGAGAAACAACGACAAGCCAAGAAAGTTTAACCTTTCGAGAACCGCTTAATCAGTCCGTTCGTACGGAGTGCAGTTGACGACTTTTCAAAGTGTACAGCTTGCTCAATGGAATGTTTTTTTTAAATATTGCATCATATTTTTTTGAATGTCGTCGACGTAGCGGCTGCAGTTAGCTTTGCGAAAGCATTCTAAGGGAAGCCTAATTATCATCCGTTGACGGAACCTCAACGACCGCATAGAGTTGTTTCCCCTCTTCCTTTTCTTTTCGCCGCCTTACTAACCTACCCACAGAGCGGAGTTTAATATGACTAAAAAGGAAATCGTTAAGGCGATCTCCCAAGATGTCGGTCTTCCGAAATCGAAGACGCGTGAAGTCGTGCAAAAGACATTTGATGCGATCATTGATGCACTCGTTAGTGAGGGAAGGATCGAGCTGCGTAATTTTGGGATTTTTGAGGTTAAGAAGCGAGCCGCTCGGCCAGGTCGGAATCCCCGAACAGGCGACGAGATTCTTGTTCCCGAGCGCTATGTCGTGAACTTTAAGCCCGGCAAAGTGATGGAGGATCGCGTGAAGCGTCTGAAGGCGAAAACTGTTTCCGAAGCGATTGCCGAAGCGATGGAGCTTGAGCGGCAAGCGAAATCTCAAGAGGCGAAAGACTCAGAACAAGTCAAAGCGCAGATTGAATCTTAGACCTATGGATGCGTGCCTCGGCTCAACGAGCCGGTCCGTAGGATTTGCCGCCAGTCGACCCGTGGGGATCAATTGCTTTCGGTGGCGAAGTTCCCCAAACAGGGCTATATCACAGGTAATTGTGGCCGATTCTGCTCGCAAATGTATCTTCTGGGTCGAGCTTTTATGGGTGAAAATGGGTATAATGGGAATAGGTCGACCTCATGAGATCGAGGTTGCTGTAAATTTTCGCATTTAAAAAGTTTGATTAGGTCGAGTTTGTCAGTCAATCTAGAATTGATTTTAGGCGACTTTTTGATTTGATCGAAACTTCGCGTTTTATCGCTGTTGAATTAGTAGATCAACTGGATCAAACAACCCATCATCAGATTTTCATCGCGGGCCATTTTCGCCATCGGCAGTCCGCTCGTTTCAGGAGCTCACTGAATGAGTATTTCTTCTACGTTTCGAATTTTTGCTTTAACTCTCTTTGCCGTGTCGTGCGTCACCACATCCGCAACGCGAACAACGTTCGCCGCCGATACCGACAAAAATACCGCCAAGGCGAAAAAGAAGGACGATTTTCCATCCATTGACGTTGTCACCAAAGACTATGAAGAGATCAAGTCCGAAGATGGAAAAAAGACGTTCTTCAAACTCTGGAAAAACGATGACACGGGACGGGTGCTGGCTCGATTACCAAAGAACTATGCATCATCGTCGGCGCGGCAGTTTATCGCGCCTACCGTTTCCGGTGGCGATGTATTCGCAGGTCTGCAGTCGGATGATTTTTACGTCTACTGGCGGCGATATGGCAAGCGACTGGCGCTGATGCAAGAGAACCTTTCGATTAAGGGCTCCGACGAAGAATCTAAATCTTCTGTTGATCGGCTGTTTACTGATACTGTTTTGTTGGACGTGCCGATTCTCGCGATGGATGCCAATTCGCCAGTTATCGATCTCAATACATTGCTTGTGGACAACGCGCGCGTGTTTTTTGGCCGCAACATTTCTCCTCAATCAAAACTGGTTTCCGTTTCCGAAGCGAAAGCTTATCCAAAAAACGTCGAAATCGCGTACGAAGTGCCGATGCGTTCGGGTAACTTGAAAACGATTCACTACTCCATTAGTGAAATCAAGGGTAGCGAAGGGTTCAAGCCGCGTGTTGCCGATCAACGAATTGGCTATTTTATGACATCGTACTTGGATTACGGAAAATACGAATCCGACGAGACGAGCGTGCGCTATATCAACCGTTGGCACCTCGAAAAACGAGACAAAAAATTAAAGATCAGTCCACCCAAGAAGCCTATCGTTTTTTACATTGAGCACACCACACCAGTGCGTTATCGACGTTGGGTGCGTGAAGGCATTCTTAATTGGAATAAAGCTTTCGAACAGATTGGAATCTCCAGTGCTATTGAAGTTCGGCAGCAAGACAAACAAACTGGCGAACACATGAATGTTTCACCAGAGGATGTCAGGTACAACTTTGTGCGTTGGTTGAACAACGACGTCAGCACCGCTATCGGCCCCAGTCGCGTCAATCCCAAGACCGGCGAAATTCTTGATGCCGATATTGTGTTGACCGATGGCTGGATCCGCTCCTTCCAAGACCAGTTCTCGGAGATGATGCCGAAAATTGTAATGGAAGGCAAATCACCTGAAACTCTGGCTTGGTATGCGAAACATCCCAATTGGGATCCGCGTTTGAGGCTGGCGGAACCTTCGCAACGAAATTTTCTGCGTCAGCAATTTGCTTATCAATCAACCCAGCCCTACGGAGACCATCCAGCAAAAGTTCAAAAGACGAAACTGATGGGAGACGAAGCGACCGATGGCTTGGTGAATCGAACCAGCCAGGTCAACGGCGGGTGTATGGCTGCTGAAGGACGTGGATTCGATGTCGCGCTGATGCGGATGTCGATGGCCGTGATGCGTTCGAAGATGAAGGAGAAAGCGGAAGCCGAAAAAGCGGAAGCCGTTAAAGCGAAAGACGACGACGCTGACGACAAAAAAAGCTCCGACGAAGAAGATGATTCGGACGACGAAGAAGACGGAGATGACGAAGACGAAAAAGATAAAGACGAAAAAGATGAAGACGACGAAAGCGAAGACGAAGAAGAGAGCGAGCAAATCCTTGATGGTATGCCTGAGTCGTTCATCGGACCTCTGTTGTCGGATTTAGTATCGCACGAGGTCGGTCACACGTTGGGACTTCGTCATAATTTCAAAGCTTCCAGCGTTTACGAGGTCAAGGAAATCAACAGCGAAACGATGAAAGGCAAAAAACCGCTTGCCGGTTCGGTGATGGATTACTTGCCAACCAACTTTAAGATGAACAACGGCGAGATCCAAGGTGATTACGCGATGATTGGTGTCGGTCCCTATGATATGTGGGCGATCGAATACGGTTACACATTGAATAAGAAGAAGCTGCCTAAGATTCTCAAACGGGTATCCGAACCGCAGCTCGCGTATGCGACCGACGAAGACACGTGGGGGCCGGATCCGTTGGCGCGACGTTACGACTTCGGTAAAGATCCGCTTGTGTATGCTGAGGATCAAGTCGCAATGGCGAAGATGGTCCGCGAAACTATTTTGGATAAATTCGTCGAAGATGGCGAATCTTGGGGCAAAGCACGCAAGGGATATTTGATGTCTCTTGGCCTACAAACCCGCGCGACGTCGATGATGGCCAACTGGTTGGGCGGAACCTTTGTCAATCGCGACAAGAAAGGCGATCCTAATGATCGCAAACCGATCGTTGTCGTGCCTGCGGAGCAACAGCGGAAAGCACTGGACTTCATTTTGGAGAACGTGTTCCTTGATGAAGCTTACGGGCTGACGCCGGATCTGTTGGCTTACATGACCAACGACCCACTGGAGGACGTTTCAGGTCCCTCATGGCCGATTCACGATCGAGTGATGGGAATTCAAGCGTCTTCATTATCAAGTCTGCTGGACCCGAGGACATTGCGTCAGATTTATGACAATGAATTCCGAGTTCCCTCTGATGAGGACGCTTTCACTTTGAACGAATTGTTTACCAAGGTGAACGGATCGATTTGGAAGGAAATTGAAGAGGCACCTCAAGGGAAATTCACTGAACGCCAACCCGCGATCAGCAGCCTGCGCCGCAACCTTCAAACCGAACACATCGAAAGACTGTTCGATCTTGCGGGCGAGAGCGAAAGCATGGTCGCTGCGATGAAGCCGATTGCGAATTTTGCTTCGATGACCTTGCGTGACATGATGGGAAAATTAGAAGCGGCCAAAGAAGATAAGAGCTACGACGCGTACACGCGGGCTCATCTCGAAGATTCGTTTCATCGCGTCAAGAAATGGGTCGATTCGACCTACGTCATCAACAATGACGGTAGTTAGAGCGGTTAAGGTGGATTCTTCTTCTTTGCCGAAGAAGAGCGAATGATCCTCAATCTTTGGGGGCACTGTCTGGCGACAGTGCCCTACTTCGATGCCTCTGGTAATTACTCCCCCCAACCCGCGGCTAGTGCAGCGTTACGACTTAATTCTTGGGGTAGTGGATGAGGCCACGAATCCTGCGGCTGCATTAAACGATGCGCGAAAGGGTAAATCAAAGGGTAAAGGAGAGGCAGGACTCGTTGCCTCATCCACTACCTTCAACTCTAAATCTGAGTTGGAACATAGCATTAGTTCACAGCGGTTCAGATCCTTAAGATAAGCGCCTTCGGGCTAACGTTCGGACAACCCGCAGGGCTCGTCTGCGTCAAAGTGAGACCGAAACCTCAAAACCAAAATCACCGACGCGACGGCTAATCCGACGGTCAACCCGTACCAAAGTCCTTCACCGCCTTTGCCAAGTGTAAAAGCAAAGATCGCACCAGAGGTAATGCCGCATCCCCAATAAGCGATCATCGTGATGACCATCGCCGCGCGTGTGTCTTTGAGCCCCCGCAGCGCCATTGATCCGCCTACTTGGAGACCGTCGAACACACCAAAAGCTGCGGCGATGAACAGAAACGAAACCGCTTTTGCGACAACGACGCTGTTCTCAGGATCCGCGATATCAAGGTAAATCGCAATCAGGTTCCGTGGTAGGAATATGAAACACAATCCGGTTGCCACCATGATCATTCCTGACACGACGATGCCAGTATAGCCCGCCACCTGTGCTCCCTGTAGATCGTTGCCACCCATCAATTGGCCAACGCGCGCAGACGCAGCTATCGAAATACCCAATGGGATCATAAAAGCGATGGACGCGGTTTGGAGAGCGATTTGATGTGCGGCCAGCGCGTCCTTTCCAAACCAACCCATCCCAAAAGTCGACGCTGAAAACATACTGATTTCAAAGCCGATCGTGATGCCGATCGGTACGCCGATTCGAATCAATTCCCACAATTGGCTCCTGCTTTGCCGACTCAATAGCTGTTCAAAAGTGAAGATGTTCAAATGCCCGTACTTTAAGCGGAAGTAAAATATCAGCATCAAACAGGCACACCACATCACAATTGCGCTCGCATATCCGGTACCGACTAATCCTAATTCGGGTAAACCGAAATGACCAAACATCAAAATTTCGTTGGCCACGATGTTCAGAGTCACGTTGAAGCAGCTGATGATTAACACTGGCCGCGTATCGGCAAGCGATTCCAACGCCGATCGGAGTGAGATAAAAATAAAATTTGGCAACAGGCCCCACGAAATTGCTTTGAGATATTCGCCACTCTGTTGGGCGACATCCGGAGGTTGCTTCATCCAATGAAACAATGCTTCGCCGTTTTGCAAAAGCAACCAACAGGGAATCAACAAAAGCGCAGACAATAGGATCGCTTGCCTCAGCACGGCCGCAATTTTTGTTTCATCGTTTGCCCCTTTGGCCTGGGACACAATCGGGCTGACTCCCAGTAAGACACCGGAAATGGCGAAGACGACAAAGTAGAACGTCGTACTGCCCAACGCGATACCAGCGATGGCATCGTTACCCAACCGCCCCACCATCAGGGTGTCCACGAATGAGATTGTGTGCTGAGCCAAGTGGGCCAAAACCAAAGGGAAGGCCAGTTTGATCAGTGCAAAGAATTCTTGGCGGTACACGTCGTGGTTATTTCTTATTCAATGGCGTTTTGGTGGTGTGTCTCAAGCCCTCACTCACGTCCCGTCAACGTGAAAAAACCAACTTCCGGCGGGCAGTTAATTCGAATGCACTCGTCCCCCGAGATCCCGCGGCTTACATGCATCAACATTTCATTCATCATAAAAGTCCCAGAAGCGTACTTAATTCCGTGGACACTGGGCGCGACAATCGGACCGATCACTGGAAACTGGACTTGCCCGCCATGGGTATGGCCGGCCAACATTAAATCGAAATCAAACTGGTGCGCCCATTCGAATTGGTCCGGACTGTGACTGAGCAAAATTTTCAGCTGATTCGTTGAGGCCTCATCATCGGGATTTGTGAAAGGCTTCAGATTCTCTGCACCACCGAACCAAGGCAGTTCATTGCCAGCGATTGCCACCTCGACGCCACTAATCTCCCTGACGATCCACCTTCCGTTAACTTCAATCAATCCTGAATCAGAGAGCATCCTCCGCAGCAAAGGTTCATCTTTAATTCTCAGATCGTGATTGCCCAGCACATACATTATGCCGTGCTTGGCCCTCAATGCACCAAAGATCGGCTCAATCCACTCTAAACAATGGTACTCGTCGATCAGATCACCTGTTATCAGCACGAGGTCCGCACCGAATTCATTTACCTGCTGAACGATCTTTTTGTAGTAGCCGATGTCGAGGTGACCTGTCAGATGAAAGTCCGAGAGGTGACAAACCTTTAGTCCTTCTAATTCCTTCGGCAATCGTTCCAGCTTGAACGTCATGCGTTCAATGGAAATCAGATGCGATTGGTTGCCAGGAATGCGTTGTAGGGCTCTCGCAAACGATCCGACGTAGATTGGATCCTCATTAAATTTGCGGACGTCAATGATCTCGGTCGAATGGCTGACGATTGCGTCCGGTGGCTGAACGAGGAACTTCCGATAGAGCCAACGTAGAATAAACGAAATGCCCGCCGCTGTGCAGAGAATTAAAACGACACGGCTTAGCGGGGAACGGCTGCCAATTGCCTCAACCGAAATCGTTCCGTTGGAGATCACCATACCAACAAACCAAGCGAACCCGGCCAACACGCCCAAGACGATGATCTTCTCGGCGAGCTTTCGAATACGGCGAGGGAATGAAGTCGCGTGGATGCGGTTGAAGATGACGCACCAAATAGCCAAGTGGCCGACGGAAATTACGACCCATAACACAAAATCCATGTGCGCACTTCGTTTGGTATTAATTCTTGGGGGTAGATGAAGAGTACGGCCTCGGGGCGTCGTATTCTAAACTTAAAGGTCGCGCGTTTGAAGTGCTGGGTCAGTGACCGACCATCAACTTATCGCCGCTACAGCGTAAACAGCTCAATCTGTTGTCTAATTTCGTTCAAGAAGTTTGCCGCCCCGACGCCATTGGCGACTCGGTGATCAAAGGCCATCGTCGCAGAAATCATCCGCTCAAAACGGAACGAATCTCCGTCGGGCACTGGCTGAGAAACAGCAGCGCCGATCGCCAAAGTTGCCACCGCAGGCGCGACGATCGCAGGGATACCGATCCGCATCCCCATGTTTCCGATATTGGACACCATCATCGTCGTCGACTCGTCGGCTTGGTCGGTGCCTTGCTTGGCCAATTGGACTTGCCGCTGATATGCTTCAAAAAACTCACTGGATGTCAATTGGTCAGCGTTCTTAACGACAGCCGTCACCAATTCATCGTTGCCAATCCCAACGGCGATGCCAAGATTGACATGCTTAAACACTCTGTACGACTTCCCGTCAGTGGTCAGCGCGCTGCGGAAGGAATCGTGTTTCCCAACGGCTTGGGCAATACACCAACACAGCATCGCAAAACCCGTCGGCCCACCTGAGTCACGCACGCGATTGCGGATTTGTTCAATCTTTGTCCAAGGCCAATCGGCAACCAGCGTCACCGGTACGCATGATTGAGCCGCTTTGGTTAATCGGTAGTTTAATTTGATCTGAGTTTTCGCAACGGGAACAAGTTCAAAAGCATTTGTTGTTTGCTTTGAACCGTCCTCAGACCCAGATTCGGATCGGCTCTGTTCTAAGAACGCTTCAACATCAGCAATGGTTAGCTTCCGCCCCGCAGCGGGGATGTCTTTGGCCAGTTCAAGTATATTTTGGTCGATGAGAAACTTGCGAGTCCGTGGTGCGACCAACGCGCCTGCCGATCGTTGAACCTTCGTCTGGCTCGGTCGAGCGTCAAAGTCGACGGTATGTTCGGTGTCCGGTGAAAGGGTGATGCCGTGATCAAACGCCGGTCCTGCCGCAATATGTTCTTCCACTGCGGTGTCCAAAAGCGCGATCTCGGTGCCGATCTCCAACACCGAATCAACCTCGACCAACCACTCGACCAATTTTCCCGCATACGGTGATTCGACGTCCGATGTGGCTTTGTCAGTTTCCATCGTGAACAAAGGTTCGTCGCGATCAACGGAATCTCCGGGTTGTTTCAGGAGTTCGATCAGCAAAGCTTCTTGAAGTCCTTCGCCCAGTTGTGGAATTTTGATGGATACGATCGCCAAGGTTATTGCTCCATCGTCCGTTGAATCGCGTCGGTCACTTCTTCGGCACACGGCAATGCGGCGTATTCAATGATCGGGTTGTATCCAATGTAGATATCAGGTTTAGAGACTAATTGGGGTGGGCTGACAAAGTGATAGAACGATGTTTCGTCGTTCATCAATGTGCTGATTATCATTTGCCCGACGCTGCACGATTGACCGTCTTCTTGTAATACGACCAGACGCCCTGTTTTTTCGACAGAGTCACAAACCGTTTGCTGATCCCAAGGCTGCACAGTGCGGAGGTCGATGACTTCGACCGACGTTGAATCTGTCATCTCTTCGGCGACAGCCAAAGCGATTTCAACACCGTTGCCCCAAGTCACGACGGTCACGTCATCACCGGAACGTCGTATTCTAGCCCTTTCGAAATCGACCGAAGGTATCGTATTTCCGACGGGCATCTTTTTTCGCAGCAGATGTTTTGGAATCAAAAAGATCGTTGGGTCGTCGGCATGCATGGCCGTCCACATCAATGCTGCGGCGTCCTCGGGCGTACTGGGAACCACAACACGCATGCCGGGAAAATGAGTAAACACGCTTTCGTTGGCTTGCGAATGCCAGATCGAACCGCCAGGCAAATAGGCGCCATAAGGCGCGTATAAAACAAGCGGACATTTCCATTGCCCGTTAGAACGCCAACGCAACGTGCCCAAATTTTGAGTGATCTGATTCATCGCCGGGCCCACGAAGTCGACAAATTGCAACTCGAAGACTGGGTTGAGCCCGACCGAGGCCATGCCGATGCCGACACCCGCGATCGTTGCCTCGGCCAGAGGTGAATTGAAAACGCGTTTGGGGAATTCGGATGATAGATCCGTGGTCAAACCAAAGACACCGCCTTTGGGTGATTCTATGTCTTCACCAAAAAAGACCGTGTCCGAATCAGACTTCAGCCGTTGGCGGAAGATCGTGTTGAGCGCATCGACCATTCGCCAATCCTTGCCACCTTCGATGGGTGGTACCTGAGCAACAGGCGGTGCGGCCATCAAATGTTCCGTCAGCGTTTCAGCCTGCGGATCAGCTTCGTTCTCCGCGGCTAGGTACTCCTGATCCACTTGGACGTCGATTTCGGCTTTTATTTGTTGCCACTGTTCACCCGTCAATTCGCCGTCGGCAATGAGTTGCTGAGAGTAGGTTTCGATTGGGTCACGGGCCTTCATCGCGACCAGTTCCTCTGGCGTGCGATAGACGCGATGGTCGTCGCTGCAAGTGTGTGAGCAGAGTCGGTCAAGCTGAGCGATGACGATGGTGGGGCCGTCTCCACGGCGGGCCTTTTCGAGAATTGGACTGATGGCGTAGCCCAAATTATCCGGTTGCCGCGCGTCGATGTGGGCAACAAGGTCGTTGCTGAAAATTCCTAATTTAAAAGGGTTGAAGCGATCGGTGTTGGTGCTGATGCCGTAATTGTTGTCTTCCACGACGAAGACAATTGGCAGCTTTCGCTCGACCGCAAAACTGACGGCCTCATAAAATTCGCCCTGCCGCGTCGATGCTTCACCGATGGTTGCGACAACGACATTGGGACGGTCGGCCAACTGCATCGACCAAGCAACGCCACACCCTGGCAAGCAGTTCGATCCTGTCGGCGTCGGCACGGACCAGATATTCCGGGCGCGATCTGAGTAATGGCCTGGCATCTGCCGGCCGCCGCTGGAAGAATCTGCTTTGGCGAAATAGGCGCTCGCCAGTTCCGAATTGGACACGCCCTTGGCCAACACCATCGCGCGATCGCGGTAGTAAGGAAAAAGATAATCGCCTGCTTCCATCTGCATCGCGATCACGGCACACGGTTCATGCCCCATGCCGGCAACGTGAAACCAGCCCTTGCTTTGGCGGTGGAGAATCCCTTCCCGCCGGTCCCCTTCACGGCTTAAGTACATTAGCTGCAGCAGCAGGACGCGATCGTAAACCTTCGGCGATTGCCGGTTAACGACCGGGAAAGTGATTTTCGAATTGAAAATCGTAGCATCCTGCTCACTCATAGATTCATATCCTTACGAATCAGTTCAAATTGTCTGCATCAAGTCCATCAGTGGGCATACCGCCACCGGACTATTATCCATGTTGCATTTTTTTACCTATCGGCAGCCCAACCATTGCTTGATCGGCTCAAGTTAAAATGCAGGCAGTATATGTATGCAAATTTGTCCGTCCTCCATAGACGAATGTCGAACAAACCGTGAACATTCTACAAAATCGCCACGGAAGTGAGCCTTTTCACTTCCGTGCTATCACTTTGTTGCTAGATTAATTAGCTCAGTATCGATCGAAAACCGAATTTGGTCAGCGTCGAGATTCCATTCAAATCACAACTTCTTCAGAGGCACCGGTGCAGCGAAAACATCTAATCACAATTTGCCTTCCCCTATTTTTCTACTGCTCGGCCTTGCTGGCTGACGACACCGACAGGGAAACAGTGACCTCTGCCGTCGCCGCCAAGCGTATCGGCGAAGACATAAAGTATCTGGCCTCGGACGAACTTAAGGGGCGTCAACCAGGAACACCGGAGATGAAGCTGGCCGAAGATTACATCGTCCAAGCGTTCAAAGAAGCGGGGGTAAAACCTGGCGGGTCTAAAGAACAAGACGGATCCGAGGCCAGTTATCTGCAGCCCTTCGACGTTATCAACCGGCAAGCGTCTCATAAGATCAACCCCGACACTACTTATCTGCACCTAACAGCGCCCGACGGCGAATCATTGCCTTTGGAATTTGAGCAGCAGTTTGTCCCAATGGTCTATAAGGAAGGTTACTCGTTGGAAGACTTGCCAGTCGCGTTTGTCGGTTACGGCATCAATGCCAGTCGCGAACACAACTATAACGATTACCGGGACATCGACGTCGAGGGCAAGGTTGTGATTTTGATTCGAGGCGAACCTCAGCAGACTAACGCCGACAGCGTCTTCGACGGAGAAGATACGTCGCGGTACTCTTACTTGCAAACGAAAATCGACGCCGCGATCGAGGCAAAAGCAGCGGCGATCATTATGGTCAACGATGCGGGGCGCGCTTACGATGATGATGGCGAAGATGAATTGGCGTCAGCGTTTCAGTTTGGGCGCGTCACCGAAGAGATTCCGTTTGTGCATTTGAAGCGAACCACATTTAACCAGATGCTGAAACAGAGTCCTGTTGTTACCGCGATTGGTGATCCGCTGAATACGCTGGAGGAGATCGAAAAGGAAATCGACGCGACGCTGGAGCCTCTTTCGCAGACGCTGCCTGATTGGCGGATCAAATTGGCCGCTGAGTTCGTCGAAGTGAAGATGGTGACATCCAACATCATCGGCATCGTCGAAGGGCGTGGGGCATTGGCGGAGGAAACGATTGTCATCGGCGCCCACTACGATCATTTGGGAATGGGGAATTATGGCTCTCGTTCTCGAGACGCAGGAAAGGCAATCCATAACGGCGCTGACGACAACGCGACGGGGACGGCTGCGGTGATGGAGCTGGCCCGGCGATTTGCCAAAGATACTCAAACGCCCGCACGCCGGATTGTGTTTGTTTGTTTTAGCGCCGAGGAACTAGGTTTGGTGGGGTCGAGACACTACGTTGAAAATCCGGTGGTGCCGGTCGAGCAGACGGTTGCCATGATCAATTTCGACATGATCGGATATTTGCGAGATGATTCGTTGCTAATGTTTGGTTGGAACACGGCAAAAGACTTCGACCAAATGCTGACCGACGCTAATAAGGATGTGGGGCTGACACTGGTTAAACCGCCAGCCGGATTTGGTGGCAGTGATCATTTGGCTTTCAATGCGGTCAAAATTCCCAACATTTTTTTCAACACCGGTTTGGAAGGCGTTTATCACACCCCCGACGATGATTTTGAAGCGATCAATGTACCCGGTGCGACCCGCGTGATAGATTTCTGCGAAGAATTCGTAGAGAAATTAAGGACGGTCGAGCAACGGCCAAAATACGAACAGATAGCGCGATCACGCGGGGCAAACAATGGCGTTAAGCTTGGCGTTTCGGTCGGCGTCGATGATGAGTCGGGAAGGATAACGATCGAACAAGTCTCAGAAGATTCGATTGCGGAGAAAGCTGGCGTGAAGGTCGGAGATCAAATCATGGCCTTCAATGGTAAAACGAAAGTGAACAGTCAACGCCGTTTGTCGCGCGAGATTAAACGCGGCGCGGGCAAGGTTGTGCAGATCATTTTGGATCGAGACGGTGCGGCGGTCGTTTTGGATCTTGATTTGAAATAGCGATAGTAGCCTTGAGGTCTCCGAGAGTCCGTCTCCGCAGGAATGTTCTTTCGGAGACCGAAAGACAACTATAGCGATGCCAAATACTCCTCGGCCACTTTCAAGTGACTGTCCCGTTTTGCCTTGTCCATTTTCTTGGCCATGCTGCACATCATCGCCCAACGCGGATTCTTGGCCAGTGAATCGCTGTGGAGCCATACCCAGCGCCAGTACAACCCGTCCCAAATCTCACACCAAGGTTCCTTTTTGTAATGGCTCATTTTCCGGATGTAAGATGAACCGGAGAAGTAGGGCTTGGTCGTGATCAACCCACCGTCAGCGTGTTGGCTCATCGAATATGCGTTGGGCACCATCACCCAGTCGTAGCTGTCGATGAACATCTCCATGAACCAGCGATAGATGTCATCCGGATCGAACTCGCATAAGAACATGAAACCACCCAGCACCATCAATCGTTCGATATGATGGCAGTAACCGGTGTCCAAAATTCTTTTGATCGTATCGTCGATCGGCAAGATGCCCGTCGTCGCGCTGTAGAAAGTGCTGGGGATTTTTCGATGATGATTCCAGTGGTTGGTCGTCCGCATCTCGACGCCATGGTCTTCATAGGTCGCGCGGATGAATTCCCGCCAACCAATGATCTGTCGGATAAAGCCCTCCACTGAGTTCAGCGGCACATCGTTCTTTTTCACAAACGCCATCGTTTGTTTGACGACCAGGTCGGGCGTCAGCAAGCCCGTGTTGAGCATCGGGGTCAGGACGCTGTGCCAGAGCCATGATTCGCCTTCGACGATGGCATCTTCGTAGACGCCAAAATTCATAAAACGATTTTTAAGAAAACCTTGCAACCACCGTTTCGCCGCCGCGTGATCGGTCGGGTAGTGCAGGTGGTCCAAGCTGCCGTAGTTTTTGCCAAAGCGTTTGTTCACGTAATCGCGGGCTTCGAAATCCACGTCGTCGTGTTTGACCTTGGGGACGGCGGGGATCTCACTCAACAGTTTCTTGGGCACCTTTTTACGGTTATCTTCGTCAAAACTCCACTTGCCGCCGACCGGTTGATCGCCCTCCATCAACAGATCCAAACGGCGTCGCTGAGATTTGTAGAAGTCCGCCATGAACCAACGTTTCTTGCCGCTGCGATAGGTTTGGTTGTCATCGGGGGTGTTAATAAATTGCGGATTTTCCAAATACTCGATTGGCAGATCCAACTGACCGCAAAAACGATTTAGTCGTTTCTCCAGCATAAAATCGGTCGGGTGCGTGGTGATCAGTTTCTTCGGAGAAGATTTCAGGCCGCGTTTGATTTTCTTGAGGTGGCGAAGAAGAGATTCCTTTTTCGAATCGTACTCAAGGTAGACCGTTTCGATTCCCTTGTCCTGCAATCGCTGCTCATACCGTTTCATCGTGGCGCGATGTAGCCAGAGTTTTTGCTTGTGGAAGGTCGCCGGATATTGGCTATCGCCAAAGAAGAGGCTGTCTTCGATCAGGATCGCTTTGGAGGGACGCAGCTTGAGCCCGGGGTGGTCAGCGAACAATTGATGGGGGAAAATGAGTAAATTCAAGATGGCTACTTAAGTAAAAGAATAAGCGGATCTGCCGGGCAGACCTTCGCACAAAATTCAGGCGAAACGACACGATGAAAAATTTGGTTTGGTTCCGACGCGACCTGCGGCTCAAAGACAATACAGCGCTACTGCACGCCTGCAAAGACGCCGCCGACGGTGTCGTGGCGGTGTTTTACATCACGCCTGCACAATGGACCGAACACAACGACGCTCCGCTGAAGGTGGATTTCTGGTTAAGAAACGTTGCGGCGCTCTCCAAGTCTTTGGCCAAAATAAACATCCCGTTATTGGTAGAAGAATGCAACCAATTTTCTGAGGTGCCTGACGCGGTTTTGGCGCTGGCCAAGAAACATGGCTGCGGAGATATCTTTTTCAATCGAGAATATGAAGTCAATGAACGACGGCGAGACGAATCGTTGTTGCAATTGGCAACCGAATTTAGCGTAAGTATTCATCAATTTCACGACCGCGTGATTGTGCCGCCGCGCGAAATTAAGACCAAGGACGAACGGCCTTATTCCGTGTTCACGCCCTACCGCAAACGCTGGGATAAGATCGCGGCTGATTTTGGAAGTGTTCAAAAGACTCCACCAAAACAAAAAGCGCTGAATATCCAGCCTTCCAAAGTTCCAGACAGCGTCGACGGATTTTGTTTTGATGATTTACCGACAGAGCTTTGGCCTGCGAGTGAAGACGAAGCCCAGCGGCGCTTGGAAATGTTCGCCGGTAAGATCGACGACTATGGGGAAGCACGTGACGTGCCCGCGCTGGCCGGCACCAGCGGTTTGTCACCGTACTTGGCCGCCGGCGTCATTTCGCCTCGGCAGTGTTTGGCCGCCGCGATCAACACCGATGCAGGGGCGATCGGTGGCGAAGGTGGGGCAACGACTTGGATCTCGGAGTTGACTTGGCGCGACTTTTACGCGCATGTGATGGTCGGATTTCCGCGCGTTTCGATGGATTTGCCGTTTAAGGAGAAGACGAAGAAACTCAAATGGCGATCGTCGAAGAAGGATCTGGAAGCGTGGAAGACCGGGCAGACAGGTTACCCAATCGTTGACGCCGGGATGCGACAGCTGAACCAAACAGGCTGGATGCACAATCGTCTGCGGATGGTGACGGCGATGTTTTTGACGAAAAATCTGTTGATCGACTGGCGCGAAGGTGAAAAGTATTTCATGGAAAAATTGATCGATGGGGACTTGGCGGCCAACAACGGCGGCTGGCAATGGTCCGCGTCCACCGGCACCGATGCGGTTCCCTACTTTCGCATCTTCAGCCCATTCAGTCAGAGCAAACGTTTTGACACTGAGGCGGAGTTCATCAAACAGATGTGCCCCGAGTTAACCGAAGTGTCGCCCAAAGCGATCCATGACTTGAATAAACTTGCCAAGGCGTTGAAGGAAACGGGAGCCGACTATCCGGCGTATATCGTTGACTACAAAGAGAGCCGTGAACGCGCGCTGGCGGCTTTTAAAGCGCTATAATTTGGCACTTCGACCGTTTCCGTTGGCTTGGCAGCAATCGCTTGGTTAAAAATTCGTGGGGACGCGCGCGGTGTGGGCGGAGAACGGAACACTAATCTGCACTAATCTTCACTAATTCAGTATCCAGTATCGAACTGCACGGTTTTCGATTCGTGTCGATAAACGAAAATTGGTTCAATCTGTATTTTGCCTGCCATGAATGAAGCACTTATGAAAAACGATCAAGGTAGATCAAATTCCATTAACGGCCCGCAGTTTGGCTTGCTAGAGCTGTTTTATGTGATCACCGTCTACGCTATCGGATTTGTCGTGTCGCCGTGGTCACTTCTGTGGTCCACATTGGTCCTATTGTTTTGGTGGCTGTTGATAAGGCGAAAAGCCACCTCGGTCACCGGCTTAGTCCTTGTCCTTTCCGGCTTGGTTATACTTGCAATTTTACCGGCTTCGAGAGAGGTGAGAGTAACCTACCGTCGCCAGGGCAGTCTTCACAATGTTCGGCAATTAATGTTAGCGATCATAAATTGGGAGTCTGGACGTAGAGAGTTTCCTTCAGCCTATTCGCTCGACGCCGAAGGGAATCCCAAACTCAGCTGGCGAGTGCATCTTCTGCCTCAGTTCGGGCAAAAATTGCTCTACGATAAATTTGATCTGAATGAACCTTGGGACGGCCCCACCAACAGGAAATTGTTGAACCAAATGCCTCAAATTTTCTCCAGTTATGAAACCAAAGCGCCTTCGGGGTATACGCCCTATAAAATGGTCGTTGATGAGGGAACTGTATTTGAGCCCGGACGGTCGATGAACTACGGTGATGTGCTTGATGGAAGCTCGAACACGGTCGCGGTTGTTGAAGATGCCAATAATCCAGTCCCCTGGACCAAGCCAGAAGATCTCACCGTTGCACAAGCGATTTCCGTGCTTGGGACGGAAGATCCGCGCGACATTAAACGGCGTTGGATTCCTTGGAGTAAAGTCAAGTTTGTGGGATCAGCCGTGGGTTTGCTGGATGGTTCAACCCACGTTATTCGTCCAAGTTGCGATCCAGAGACGATTCGAAGACTGTGCTTGGTGAATGACGGCCTGGTGGTTGAAGCCCCAGATAATAGCGAAATCTATCTCGCCGCCAGACGTGTTGAACAGTGGCAGTCTAATTCAAGAGTTGGTGCGTATGTTTTCCTGCTTGTTATCCCTGGATTGGTGTTGTGTTATCGACGTTTGGCTAATGGGATAGGTTGCCGAGCAAACAATCGAACCAACGGGAAAACTTGACGCGACGAACCAGCGG
>CALDEW010000310.1 GCA_937942355.1 uncultured Pirellulaceae bacterium
TAAAAGTTCGAGAAACAGGTTCCAGACCAACACGAATCAGCCCGGGTAGGATTCGATCGCCGAAACGATCTCTCCGTTTATTGTCGGGAGCTTACACTCCCAACGACTTAGCTCATGAGCCAGCGGCTCACGCGTGGATGAGGCCACGAATCCTGCGGCTGCATTAAACGATGCGTTAACTGGTGAATCAAAGGGTAAGGGGGGGGCAGGACTCGTTGCCTCATCCACTACCTCCAACCCAGATGAGCAAGGCAGCGGGGTCTGAGACGCCATTTTACAATTCCATTAGTTTCTCTCGACACTGCAAGTTCTGCAGAACACGGCGATCTGGCTAACCTCTTTCTGGCTTTGCTTATCTATTTACCGGCGACGGCTGCAAAATTCTGCTGCAACGGAGACCAACTTTGGGTATTGTCCACGAAACATCGGCAGAATTAGCACAATCGGAAAAGTTGACTTAAGACGGTAGCTTCCATTTGACGATATCGAGCCTGTTCCTATGTGCGCTACGATTTTGTCGCGTACAAGAATTCTTGGTTGGAGCCCGTCAAAAACGATGCCTGATATCACCCCAATAACAAAAGAAACAGCCGTAATTAAACGAGTGCTCTGGCGAAAGCGATGGCAGTCATTTGCCGTTGTTTCACTGGCCACGTTTTTGCTGGCCAGCATGATTTGGCCATTGGCGACACGTGGCTATCGTAGCCGTGCGGCCATCGAAATCGACGTCGCAAAGAACCCTGCAGCGGTAGAACAATTTAAAACGGTTTTGGACGAAGTTATTCATCGAAACCTCTCCGAAAACGCTTTGAAGAAGGTGATCACCGAGGTCCGCACCCAGATACCAGGCAAAGTGATAGACAAACTCGCCGGGCTGGATTCGATACGTCCGATGATAGAAGTTTCGATGACTCCGCGCGGTGAAAGAGGACTTTATGGTCTGGATCTTCAATACAGCGGGCGAGGTACGGCAGCGGAAAATCACTTATTAAACGTACTGACCACCAACGTTGCCCGGGATTTTCTATCTAATCCGTTAGCCTCTATTGGGACGGGCTCAAAGCGGTCCAATGAACCGCTCACGCAAGAATTTCTTACTATCGCACAAACGCTTAAGCACAATGCGGACCAGACGATTGCGGGTCTTGAACAAGCCATGTTTCAGGAGAATCCTTCGGGGGAAAGAAGTGAATCGCCCTTCATGACCGCGTCTTCACAGAAAAGTTATTCTGCTTCCGGGGACGCTTATCCGGCTGAGGATTTCGGCAAACTGCGTGAAACTGTTGAAGAACTCACATCGATGGTCGAGAAGGCTCACAATCAGAATTCAACGACCAATGGGGCTATCTTTTCTGTTCGTCAGGTCCGATCAAAATCTATGGAACCGATTGGTTGTGATCCTAAATGGCCGAATCTAATTCTATTGGGTTTGTTGTCGAGTCTGATTGGTGCGGCGGTAGCGTTCAACTTTCGCCCATTCGAACAGAAGGGTTTCCAAAGCGTCGCGAGTATACCATCAAGACTGGGGATTCCTGTCGCTGCCACACTCAACAGTCGACTTTCAGCCGAAGACAAGCGGGATCTTCCTGTGGGTCATTGGGCTAATTCGGTTGTTAGTTTTTCTGAGTTGTTTTTGTTTGCGACAACGTTGATCGTTCTTGGATTCTGTTTCATCAATGCAGAAATTCGCGAAGCGTTCAGTGACAATTTGTTTCACGGATTCTCCAGGATTTTCTGGATGTTCCGTAATTAGTTTTCGTGTTTTTGGCTCATTTTCGCCCGGCCAACTTGCTGGGCTCTGATCGCCTTAGAGGATTTCGTTCATGTACGAACAAAAGTTCAATTTTTCGCAACGGCCGTTCAGCGTTTGCCCCCAACCGGAAGAATACTTCCCAGGGCAATCCCACCAACAGGCGATCGCGGCGTCTCGTAGTTGCGTCCAAAGGCGCAATGGTCCCGCAACGATTGTTGGAGCCGTAGGTACTGGAAAGTCTTTAACGCTCCAAGTCATTGGCGAAATCTTCGCTGATGAATTTGACGTCGTTTCGATAGAGTGTTCTCGACTCGAGCAGCGCAGCGAACTTCTGCAGAGCATTCTCTTCGGGATGAATTTGCCGTTTCGTGATATGAGTGAAGGCGAACTGCGGCTGTCCCTGATAGATCATTTGAAAAACGGGAAGGGGAACCCCAACGGAATTTTGCTTTTGGTGGACGAAGCAGATCGTTTATCGATCGAACTGCTCGACGAGCTTCGCCTGATCACGAATGTTGTGCGGGACGGGCTTTCACAAGCTCAGTTAGTCCTGGCCGGTACACAGCGGCTTGAGGAATCCTTGAACGATCCTCGACTGGCGTCTTTTGGGCAGAGAATTGCTTCGCGCAGTTACCTGCAGAATTTTTCGCGCGAAGAAGTTGGCGACTATATCGCTGATAACATTGATCGCGCTGGAGGCAATGCGGAGGATGTTTTCGACCAAGAAGCGATTGACGAAGTCGCTCGTTGCTCCGACGGATGCCCGCGCGTCATCAATCAACTCTGTGAACGGTCACTTGCCGTTGCCGCCATCGAAGACCCGGCCAGGGTTACTGAAAACATTGTTAAAATCGCTTGGGCTGAACTTCAGAACTTGCCGTGCCCAAGTAATAGCCCTTGCTCAGAGGATTCAAACGCGGATTGCTCCGGTGAAGTTTCGACCGATAGCGTGATTGAATTTGGGTCACTCGACGACGAACAGGTTTCCGGACCTGATGCTTCGGGCTTCAATGATCCGGTAGACGATGCCGTTCCCGAACAGGATGAACAAGAGGCAGATCTCTCAGATTCACAGGCTCAATCGGACGAAGCTTTAAGTTTTGGTGAATCCCAAGTCACTCCACAGGCGAACGAAGCGGAAGGACAAGAGGAAATCTCGGAACAAAGTGAACAGGTTCAAGAACAAGGCGGCGTCGAAGCTGAAGGTGAAAGCGATGTTCCTACGGCATGGAGCGGACAACTACCAACAAATTTGGGCGTAACGGACTATCGCTCTTATGGGAGCACCGGAGCAGGGTTTACAGCAGCAACCTTTGGAGGCGGCGATCCTTTCGCGCCTGAAGGGGAGGTCACGCCAAGGCAACAATTTCAATACGGTGGGGAAAGTGCCTTCGAATCCCAGTCTGTTTCCGAATTTTCGTCTTCTCCTCAGGTAAGTCCGCTGTTATCTCCTCAGGTAACTCCGCAGGGAGTCAATGACGTCGATTCAGGGGCAGAGACCGTTGGCTCCGCTGGCGACAATGTCGACAGTCCATACCAATCGTTCGAACAGAAGCAAGAAGACCAAGAACAATCGGATTCCAGCGGGGAAGAAGTTGCGCAGAACAATTCCGTCGATGAACAGGGCGATGGCGGTGAAAGCTTAAATAACGGCCCCCTTGAAGATGAGTCTGAAACTGACGTTCGGGCCGCGTTCGATGGCTTGGGCCTGATTGATCAAGCTCGATCTAGCGAGGGTATTCCAACTCTAGAGCAGGCGTCCGTCGAGCCTGCTGTTGACCCATTTGCGGAGGACTTTGAAGAGGAAGTTCTACTCCAAGATGCCTATTCGCCTTTTGTAGCTCAGCAAAACAAGTCATCTTTGTCAGTAACTTCGGAGCATCTTTCGCATCTGCAGCCAAACGATGAAGTTGATTCTACGGAAGAACCTAACGATTCTGCACCGGCTGAAAATGAAGCAGTTGCCTCGGATCTTCCTCCCGGGTTCGAAATGGAGTTAGAAGCACCGCCCACATCGTACATACCTGTTCAATCGGTTTCCACCGAATTGAGGTTTCCTGAACCTCCTCAGCCGTTCGCGTCTCCTCAGCCAATGGAACCTCAGGAATCGGTTGAAAATCAGGGATCGGTTGGAAATCAGGGGGCGTTTGAAAATCAGGGGGCGTTTGAGCCTCCGGCGGCAGTGGAAAATCAGGAGCCGATCGAAGAAATTGATCCTGACTTAGCGGCATTAACAAGCGACTTCTCATTCGAGGAAGAAACGCCGTCACCTGCCGCCTCGGTCGAAGGAGCCGCCTATCCCGACAGTCCAGCATCTGTGGACGGGGCTTTGATTGAGGACGGGATTCGTGGTCAGACCTTCGACATGGCGCAAGACGTGCGCGGCGCAATCGGGTCGGATCTTTTGCCTGAATCGGAAGATCCATTTTTCCACCCATCGGCCGGCGCGAGTGAACAGAGCCCTGCCTATGGAGCAAACGAAGTCACTGAAGCTACGCCTGTCGATCAACCTCAGGCAATTCAATATCCTCAGCAACCGCCGTTAGATGAATCTCAAAAAGTGCTTCGTGAAATTTTAGCTCAGCAAAAGATCGTCAGCGACAACCAGTTCAGCCCACCGCAATCCAGTGAGCAGGATGTTGATTCGATTTCTGTCGAGTATCCGATTACCGACCACGATAATTACCAACCGCCGTCAGACGCAAGTAACGACGATCGCGATATGCTGCGTGTGAACGAATCGCATTACACTCAAACACCTCAGCGAGAGCCCGATCAACCGACGCCGTATGCTGATGCAGAACCATCAACGGGTGAGGCACAGCGGATGGACTATAGCCAGCTGTTCGACCAGCTGAGAAACATGCCCAAACAGTAGAGCAAAAAGTCTCAACAACAACATCCGATTTTGTCGAAGGTTGGATGAGATCAAAATCGGAGCGTCGGCTCCAACGAAGAAATTCCCAGGGATGAATAATGAATCAGTCGGTAACGAGTTCAATGGGGCGGCAGTGGTTGTCAAACCTAACGCCAGCTTCTACGTCACTTGTTTCGTTTGCTGGAAATCTAGATGGGCGTCGTGCCCAAGACCAATTGCCTCAAGCAATCGTTGCGGACATTATCGAAGTCACGAAAGCATCCCGACACGATTTTCTTACTGAATCCATCTATAACCAGCTTCAGGGCATCGGAAGCCCTGCAACATCCGTTTTGTCCGATCTCGAGATCCCGTCAATGAATAAGATTGAATCCAGCGCTCCGAACCATGAGATCGTTTTCGTTAGTATCCCAAACCTTGGCGAAGATGGATCGTTGACCGGACAATTGACTAACCAAGCGAGTCAGACTTCTATCCAGAATTCGTCTCCTGAAACGGGCTTAGAATTCGACGTCTATCCAGACGCGGCACCAGCGATCGCAACGGTCGTGGCGGCTTTTGCTTCCGCTCCAGGCGTTCAGAATGAGACGCCGGTAGACGCAGCCTGCGAAGACTCAAAGACCTGTGAAACTGACGTTGCCGACAAGACACCAAAATTCGTCGGGGGCGAAGTTGGAATTCTCGTAGAAAAAATTATTGATCGGTTCCCTTTGGCATCACCAACAGTACTGCTGTTTGTAGGTGGCGAACCTAATCCCAACGTAGACGAAACTTGTGCGCAGGTAGCATCTGCCCTGGCAAAGTGTCGCGTTGGAAATGTGCTTTTGATCGACGGAGACGTTGAGGGGCGGCAACTGACAATCGCTGGCGGAATGGTCCATCAACCAGGCCTCAGCGAAGCCATCAATCGAAGCGCTGATTGGCGCCCGTTGGTTGTCTCAGAAGGTTCAGCCTCGTTTTCTTTTCTGCCCGTTGGCGTATGTCCCTCGGACCGTTGGAATTCAGATGAACTTCTTCGCAAAATGACGGCAGAGATGAAGCAGGATTATCAGTTCATCTGCGTCTCTGCCGGTGATGCGCATGCGAAGCACGCAAAACTTTGGTGCGATGTTTGCGATGGAAGTTACCTTGTCGTGAGCCTGAAGAATTCGAACGAAACGTTAGCTAAATCGGCAGCCGAAGAATTGATGCTCAATGGCGCTCGGGTGCTAGGTTGCGTGGTCGCTGACGAGCATTGAATTTTGTGGTGCTGCTCTCAGGAATAAGAGTCATCAATGAAATTCTAAGAACTTAATGCTCATTAGCTCCGTTTCCAATTTTGAAAAATGAGTTCGTTTCGCTGAACCCAAAACCAGAAGTTATAGGGCGCTTGCATCTTTTTCCTTGGGATCTAAGTTAAAGATGGCCAATTTCAGGCATCACTCCCAACTTTTTCACTCTTTCTCGAGACTAGGATATGAACGTTTTTGTTACCGGCGGCGCCGGCTTTATTGGTAGTCATACTTGTTTGGAACTGCTTAACTCAGGGCATCAGGTTACCGTGGTCGATTCTCTGGTCAACAGCTCCAAAGAGTCGCTCGCGCGCGTTGAAAAGCTAACCGGGAAAACGATCAAGTTTCATGAAGCTGATCTCCGCGACAAGGCCGCGATGGTGAAGATTGTTGGGTCTGACAATTTTGATGCCGTAATTCACTTCGCGGCGTTGAAGGCCGTCGGTGAAAGCGTATCTAAGCCTCTGGAGTATTATGAAAACAACCTGACAGGCACGCTGAACATTTGTTTTGCGATGCGAGAACATGGTGTAAAGAACTTCGTTTTCAGTTCAAGCGCAACGGTCTACGGAATTCCAAAGTCGTTGCCACTTACGGAACAATCTGACACGCCGATTCACGAAGTAACAAACCCTTATGGGCGATCAAAGTTGATCATGGAGTACATTCTCCGCGACTGGCAGGCTTCGGATCCTTCCAATAATGTCGCGTTGCTACGATACTTCAATCCTGTGGGAGCTCATGAGTCAGGGCAGATTGGCGAGGATCCCAACGGCATTCCGTGTAACTTGTTGCCGTATGTTTCCCAGGTCGCTGTTGGTAAGTTGGAAAAATTATCTGTGTTCGGTGATGATTACGATACGAAGGACGGTACTGGAGTGCGGGACTACATTCACGTCGTCGATCTGGCGATTGGACATGTGGCGGCGCTGAAAAAGTTGGAAACAAAGCCTGGCGTTGTCACCTATAACTTAGGTACAGGTAACGGTTACAGTGTGCTCGAAATCGTGAAGGCGTTCTCCGACGCTGCTGGTAAGGAGATAGCCTACCAAGTTTCCGATCGCCGTCCTGGAGATATCGCAGCTTGCTACGCGGATCCTTCCTTGGCGACCAAAGAACTCGGCTGGACGGCAAAACGCGGCATCGAAGAGATGTGTGCCGATGGCTGGCGTTGGCAAAGCCAAAATCCAGATGGGTTTGGAGGAAGTTAGCAGAGTTTGAGCTTTGCCGAGATAGGCTGAAACGTAGTTTGGTTGCTCGCCTTGCGCGTTGTGGTTGCGTTACCAATAGCCTGGTTTCGTTTATGAAATCAAAAAAATTGGCCAGCTAGGGAAAACTGGCCAATTGATCAATGGTGGCAACTCATCGAAACTGCTTTAAGTCGTCAACACTTGTTACTCTTTCGAGTCAACTGTCAGAGTAGCGGCGTCTTCTTCGGTTGGGACCTCTATTGGAGAAATGGAAACTAAAGTTTCACCTTCGGCCAACTCGGGCATTCCATACTGTTCGATCTGTGCCGAAACGTCTGTTGCCGGAGCTGCCTCGGCGATAGGAGCCTCGGTTCCGTCGCAGCAACAGCAACAAGGACAAGCCACTGGTTCTGGTTCAGGCTCGGCGACCTCGCAGACGGGTTCGGGAGCGGGTTCGGGGCAGCAAACTGGAGCCGGTGCTGGTTCGGGTGCAGGGCAACAGGCCGGAGCCGGTTCGGGGGCCGGACAACACGCGGGAGCCGGTTCAGGTGCAGGGCAGGGCTCGGGAGCGGGCTCAGCTTCTTCGGCTGGTTTTTGCCGGCACTTAAAAATTGGAATCCACTTCGCTTCTGCGGTTTCGGGCAGGCAAGCAAGACTGCTGGCCACCATCGCGGCCAGCAAACCCAAGCGTAAAATAGACGTCATTCAAAGATCTCCATCATTGGTTTAAGGGGGATTGTTCCGAGGTTCTCTCGGAGGAAAACTCTCCACGCTCAAAGCAAAGTGCATGCCAAAATGGGTATGTTTTGGCCGTCCTCACAGGCCGTCGTTAAACCAAACAGCGAACAGTTAAAAAGCCTCGGCGAAATATGGGTTCAAGCAAATTGATTCTAAAATGTTAGGGAAATATGAATTTTGAGGCTGGGCGATCATTAAAGTTTCCCCAGTCCCTATTGCCCAACATATTTCCTCAAATGCTGAAAACGTGGGCAAGCGGCGAAGGGAGTAGGCTTAAACATCTGTAAACCAAGTGGGCTCGTGATCTGATCGCCGATTTGGACAAAGCCATCTAAGGCTTATTGATCATCTGGTTTTGGTTTAGAGATCAATTTCGGAGGATGGTCGTCATTAATGCCAATGATTTCATTGGGAACTTGCTCGAACCAAAAAATGAATCGAACTGCGTTTTCCCCATAGATTTGTTCCAGGCATTTCATCCATGAAACGACCGATCCGAAATGGGCGTAGCTATCGTCACTGTTGTCGATGCCAATGTCTAAGCCACAGTGCTTTACGCACGCTTCGATTTCGTGGCGGTAAAGCCAGCTTGGGCATAGCGTTCCCAATCCCATGACGATCTGTTCGTCTTCTTTTAGATGTACTGAGGACTTTTCATTTCCATACTCATATTCCACCTTAGAAATGGAGGTAATGGGAGATGTACCGTGATGGGGTCTTAACTCCTCAAACCTTGCGCGATTTAAAACGTCTATTCTGGGTTCTGATATCCTGGATTGGACGTCTTTGACACCGTCCTCTGAGATGATGCAACAGTTCCTGATGACTGTCTCATGTGACATATTAGTCGGGAAACCGCGCGGTGGGATCAGAGGCGGCGGCAGTAGCTCTAGCAACTTCGGTAAACCCAAAGCGTGTTGGAGGTAAGGATTTCTCGGAATGAAAAGGTGACCGTCTGTGCAACATCTTGTGTTACCTAATTCTAACGATTCAAAATCCAAGTTCTGCGTCACTTCAATGACCGCGATGAGGTCGGTACCCATATCAACTTTTCTTCAATTGGTAGTTACACCTTTGGAATGAAGTCGTCAGCGCTTTCCACCGACGCAGCGAATTGCGCCAAAAGGTCAGCGGCGTATTCCAGATCGTCCAAGCAAATCGTTTCCACAGCGCTGTGCATGTAACGGTTGGGAATCGCTACAATACCTGCCGCTACGCCACCACGCGTGACTTGTAAGGCGTTGGAGTCATTGGGGGCGGCCCGGCCAAGCGCTTTTTGCTGAAACGGAACATCGTGCTCGTTGGCCAGCCGCTTCAATCGAGCGTTGACTTCGGGGTTGATGTTGGGGCCGCGGACAATCACCGGACCGCCGCCGAGCGCAATATCTCCGTTTTGGTTTTTGCCGATCGTGGGGCAATCGGTGGCATGGGTAACATCAACGGCGATACCGATGTGTGGATCAATCGTATGAGCCGCAGTCCGTGCACCTCGAAGTCCGATCTCCTCTTGCACCGTCGCGACCGCGTAAAAGCCACACGTTGGGTTAAGCTCAGCCGATCGGCGCAGGGCCTCGACGACGACCCAGACGCCGGTGCGGTTGTCCATCGCGGGGCTGTTGGCACGGTTATTCATCAACAACTGTAATCCAAGTTGTAGCGTGATCTGATCGCCAATTTGAACATGCGCCTCAGCCTCGGCACGTGACGCAGCACCAATGTCAACCCACAGGTCCTTTGCCTTGACGACCTTTTTTCTCTCTGCGTCGTCGAGTAAGTGAATGGCTTTTCGCGCGATCACGCCGGGGATCGGGCCGGCGCTTCCCCAGACCGTCATCCGCTGCCCAATCAACTGCTGTGGATCCCAACCGCCGACCGTTTGCGTATAGATGAAACCTTCGTCGTCGATGTGGGAAACGATCAGCCCAATTTGATCGGCGTGCCCGGCCAACATCAGTCGAACATCCGCATCCGGGTTCTTGCAGAGGATTAGATTTCCATGCAAATCGGTCGTCATTGTATCGCAGAACGATTCTGCGTAGTCACGAACGACCTGTTGAACCTGTTGTTCATATCCGGACACTCCCGGAGTGCCGACTAAGTTTTTGAGAAAGTCAATTTGTTGGTTTTGCATGGTGGTAGGTTAAAATGGTCAAGGGGGACGGCGTAATGTGGATTCTTAGCCGACACTACGATGAAATGTAAACGTCGCGATAATATGAAAGGACTCGCAATATAAAAAAGGACTCGCAACTACGCCGCGATCTTGGTGGAGATGGCTGGCTTGGTTAAATACTTGATCGCTTCTTCTAGGACCGTATCGCGATCCAGATTGAGTGATTCGATTTCGTCGACAACGATTGGTTTCTCGATGTCCAACACTGGTGTCGCGCTTTCGTTTTGTGCTTCTGCTTCGGCGACCTGATCGTTGTTATCTTCTAAGGCTTGTTTGAAACGTTCGGCGGAAAGGCTCATTAATTGTTCTTGTTTGTCGCTCGGGATCAGCCCACGGATTTCGCGGTTTTGCATTTGCTTCAGATGGCTGATCACGTCCGCTTCGGTCATCGAGACAACAAACTGGGCTTCGGGACGCACGCCCCACTTCTTTGTTTTCAGAGACTCGTCATCGTAGCGATCTATATGCTTACCACTCGGTCGCCAGTAACTGGACGTGGTCAGCTTAAGTGCGGCTCGGCCTTGCTTCATTCGGATTACTTTCTGAACCGTACCTTTGCCCCAGCTTTGTTCGCCGATGATGGTGGCGCGACTGTGATCCTGCAAACAACCTGCCATGATCTCCGACGCGCTGGCTGAATTGCGATTGATCAGCACGACGATTCTTACGTCAGGGCCAATTGTTGGTTCATTCTCAGAACGCACTTCACTGAGGATTTTTTTACCGCGTCCGCGCGTCGAAACAATCGGCAGCCCTTGATCGAGCAACATGTCGCAAATGTCGGTGGCACAGTCCAACAATCCGCCTGGGTTATTTCGCAGATCGAAGATAATAGATTCAACGTCGCTGTCGATCTCTTTGAAAGCCGCTTTGAGTTCTTCGGTGGTTGGGTCCGCGAACTGTTTGATGCGAACGTAAGCGATTTCGGGATGGGAGGGTAACGAATAGGCCCATGAACCGTCCGGATTCCGATCGTAGCCATGAATGCTGGAAAGAGGAATGATTGCGCGTTCGATGGTGGCTGCTTTTAACTCACCGGCGCGTTCGAATTCGACGGTGAGGCTCTCGCCAACTTTTCCACGCATCAAAGTTGCGATTTCGGATCTTTCGCGCTGTAACGTGGATTCTCCATTGACCGATTTGATAAGATCGCCAGCCTGAATTCCGCTTTTATCAGCCGGATGCCCCGGCATCACCGCCAGCACATACATACCGTCGGTGGGAACGTTCTCGAAGTAGACACCGACGCCCCCAAACTGCCCGTCGATCTCCTCGTCAAAGTTGCGGTACCTGTCGCCGGAGAGGTATGTCGAATGGGCGTCTAAGCCCGATAGCATCCCCTTCATGGCGGCTTGGAAAAGTTCGGGCCGCTCCCTTTCATAAAGGGCTTCTCGTTCAACGATGTCGATCGCTTCGGCCAATGTGGCGGCATCACGATTCTTGACCGCCACGCTGTAACAGGCGAAGCAGGCAAAAAGCGTGACGATGATCGTAATCAGATTGCGTGATGGCATTGAGAACTAGCGATTCAAGTTGCAATGAACTGGATTAGGCCCGGTGTTCAGACCTTCCACTAAATGTGAGATCAATCTCGAGATTTTTGGCGTTACCCCAAAGGCACATCGCGCAGGCGTTGGCTTGTCTACTACACGAAGGTTTCCGAGCTATTGTTCACCAAAGTTGATTCTAACACCATTAAACCCCACCGCATATTGGCGACGGGCTCCAAAACAGAGGTCTTCCCAAACTTCGCAAACCACCTCGATGACTCAACAGGAATGGCTTGCTGATTCGGAGCATTCGAAACCGGTGGAGTGCGGCTTTGGCATCGATTCTGAACATCACGAGGACGATAAAAGATAACGACTTTGCGTCTTGTAGTGGCAATTGCGGCTGAAAAGCCGCAGTTTTACCAAGATTTAGAAGCGAAATATTATTCAAGGTTAGTTAACGGATCTCTCCGATGGCTCAGACTCTTCCCAACACAAAATTAAAGAAATATCGCGTGTTCTGCGCGACTTGCTTAGCAATCGGTGGCAGTTTTGCGATGCTACCGACAGCAAATGGGCAAACACCGGAGACCGAATACGCGCTCGCCGCGGGTTTCTACGCGCGCACCCAATGGGCTCAAAGCGCCGAAGCATTTAAGAGCTTCATCGCCGATCATCCCGACGCTCCGCAAGCATCGCCTGCGTCATTTTTTCTGGGCGAAGCCTTAGTGCAGCAAGGTGATTTTGAATCCGCCTACCCTGCCTACCAGCGATACCTTAACGAGAACCCGAATCAAAAATTTTCCTCTCGAGCCGCATTTCGTTTGGGCGAATGTGCTTACCGAACGGGCAATGCGAAAGTTGCGTTGCGATCGTTGGAAGCATTCATTGCCGACAACCCAAAACACGACTTGATCGAATTTGCGTTGCCGTATCTGGGTGAACTTCGTTTGACGCGGAACGAACCCCAGCTCGCCCAAGCGGCGTTTGAAACAGCGTTGAAATACTACC
>CALDEW010000311.1 GCA_937942355.1 uncultured Pirellulaceae bacterium
ATTCATTGCCCGCTAGCAATCGATCGGATAAATTGTCAACCGTCGAAACTTCAACAGTTTCACCGACTTCAATTTTCCCTCCGCGGTTGAACTCCAATGAAAAAACTTCGTGCGCTAGTTCTGATGCACGAAACGTTGGTTCCTCCTACATCAATGGAAGGGTATTCGGAAACCGAAATCCTAGAGTGGAAAACAGAATTTGACGTCGTCAATACGCTCAAAGAGTTGGGCCACACTGTATTGCCGCTGGGGCTGTGTGACGACTTAGGCGTGCTCCGCCGCGCGGCCGAAGAATTCAAACCCCACATTCATTTCAATCTTCTCGAAGAATTTCATGGCGTCGGCGTCTACGATCATCACGTCGTCAGCTATCTCGAGCTGATGAAACAGCATTACACCGGGTGCAATCCGCGTGGTCTGTTATTGTCTCACGATAAATCCTTGGCGAAAAAGGTGCTCAGTTTCCATCGGATCCGCACGCCGGGGTTCTTTGTGGTTGCCCGTGGAAAAAAGGTGCGCAAACCTGTCGCGTTTAAATATCCGTTGCTGGTCAAATCCGTGTCTGAAGATGCCTCGCTGGGAATCACCGAAGCCTCCGTCGTCTATGACGATGACCAGCTGAAAGAACGCGTGCTGGGAATTCACCAGCAGACCGACACCGACGCGCTGGTCGAAACATTCATTCAAGGTCGAGAGCTTTACGTCGGTTTGATTGGAAATCGGCGAGTCCAAGTATTACCGATATGGGAGATGGTGTTCCGCAACGCGGCCCCAGGATCGCATTTGATCGCCACGGCCAGAGTAAAATGGGATCCCGACCATCAAAGGAAATTGGGCGTCGAAACCGAACAAGCCAAAGGGCTCGATCCTGCAGTTGAGCGTCGGATAATCTCGATCTGCAAGCGGACCTACAAAGCGCTCAGCCTCTCAGGATACGCTCGGATTGACCTGCGTTTGCAGGACGACGGAACGGTCTATGTGATCGAAGCGAACCCCAATCCGAACCTCTCCTTCGGTGAAGATTTTGCCGAATCGGCGGAGAAAAATGGGCTTTCCTACGAAAAGCTGCTGACAAAAATTGTGTCGTTGGGGCTGAACTATCAGGCCGAATGGCGGATGAACCAGTAGAAATGTGCCAATTTAGCCCTTGTTCGCTCGTGTCCCTTCTTTTAGACTCTCCGCTTTCCAAAACAGCAAAAAGCAGAATTTTCGGTGACCCGATGACGATTGATAAAAGCCTAAAAATTAAAGCCGGTTCCGCAAAGACGCGGAACGTTTACAAACGTACCGAGCGCATCGAAAAGCTCAAAGAGATGGAAAAGTTTGACGAGAGCGGCAAAGTCTATGGCTTGCCCAAAGTGCGCGTCGAAAAGATCTCGCTGAAGAAAAAGAAGAAGGTCAAAGTAGCCGAAACGGACGACGCTGCTTCCGACGACGCTTAGTCTGTCTAACCTTAGCCACGGTCGGCTCTGCGGCGTAATTCTTACGCTGCAGACCTCTGATGTCCTGAATCGTCGATCACCAGCGTCTGTAGTAGATGCTGGTTACGGCTGATCTCAATATCTTTTGATCCCAGTCGCCAGACCGCTTCGAATGCGCCGAGGCGAATTCTTAGGCCGCAGAATTGGTCAGCTGAGAATAAGTACGATTCGGTGCACTGCGCTTCATCGCATTTTGCAAATCGCACCAAGCCCGGTTTTGCGATTTTGCGCACGCGCTCGACTAGGTCCGCGATGTCTTGTTGTGCCATTACAAATTCCCCCTAGTGCAGCGCTGCGTCTTAATCGTCTGGTAGTGAATGAGCCCACGAATCCAGCAGCTCCATTAAACGCAATGACTTCGAGCGCTTAAGGCCTCACGACTCGGAGAGTCGAGTTACGTAAACCGACTCTCCGAGTCGTTAACCTTGTTCCTTCAACGGTACTGCCGTTTAATGCAAAGGACTCGTGACCTCATGCACTACCTGAAAAGATTATCGGCAGAATCTCTGGGCAAGTTGATCGTGGATTATTGGTAACAAGCGGTTTTGCTGTCATCATTTCGATGATTATCGGCCAAGTAAGTTCTCTATTCTATTCATTTGTGCGTCCGGCAATCGCCAGCCCATTGCGCCGGCCGTTTCCGCAATCTGCCAGTCACGTTTGGCTCCGCAAAGTGTCGCCGTAATACCCGGTTGGTGAATCGTCCAGTTCACGACCACTTGGGCCAAGGTCTTACCGACATCTTTTGCTACATCGTCCAAGCAGTCCAGCAGTTGCTGAGCGCGTTCAAATTTTGCACCCTGAAACACCTCGTAGGACAGCCGTTTATCCTCGGGGGCAAAAGTGTGTCCTCTGCGAATCTTGCCGGCCAACAGTCCCTTCATCAGCGGCCAGTAATTGATAACAGAGATCCGTCGCTCGATGCAAAAAGGGACCAGGTCCTTTTCAATGCCGCGCTGTAGCATGTTGTAGGGCGGCTGAACGGCGGCAACATCGCAGACGTCGGAGAACGAATTCAGTTGTTCCACCGTCACGTTACTGACGCCGACGCTGCGAATCTTTCCCTGTTCCAATAGTGCGGCGAACGCACCGGCGGAATCTTGAATCGGTACTTTAGGATCGACCGCGTGTAGATAGAACAAATCTATCTCGTCGACCCCCAACCGTAGTAAGGATTCTTCGCACTCTTGCACAACGCGCGATGGACTTGCGTCGAAGCAACGATTACCGTCGGGTTTCCAGTGCATGCCTGCCTTCGATGCGATCACCACTTTTTCCCGTTGCCCCGCGATGGCGGCGCGGATCAGCGCGTCGCTTTCGCCGTTGGCTCCGTAACCGTAAGCCGTATCGAGCATGTTGATACCCATGTCGATGGCCGCTCGTAGGGTGCGGAGAGAGTCTTGATCATTCACGTCCAGACTGGTCATGCCCGCAATCGGCCAACAACCCAATCCTACCGGCGCGATGCGAATTTCAGTTTTTCCCAATATTCGCAGATCTTCCGAAGGCGTTGAGTGGTTTGAAGTATACGGTTCAGGCATGGACGGTGCTTTGCTGTTATGATGACTCGCGGAATGACATTTTCGCAAAACCAATCTCCACTGACAAGGAATCTTAAGTGATTGAAAAAACTCTTTTTCGTTTGACGTCTATCGCTGTCGGCCTCCTTTTCACTTTGTTTGGTTCAACCGCAATGGCGCATGACATTGCCGCGGAAATGACAGTCGCGGCAACGGCATTTATGGACGCCTTGGATCAAAAGGCTCAGGCGAAACTATCGTTCGCCTTCGATGACGAAAACCGGGAAGGGTGGCACTTCATCCCCAAGGAGCGCCCCGGATTGCCGATCGGTGAACTATCGCCTCAGCAGCATGAGCTTGGAATAGCGTTGCTTAAGACCGCGCTCAGCCATCGCGGATTGGAAACATCGAAGGAGATCATGAACCTTGAAAGCGTGTTGCGAGCAATGGAAGACGGCAATCCCAGACGCGACCCGCTGAAATACAACTTCTATTTTTTCGGCGCTCCTTCCAACGAACAACCTTGGGGGTGGCGAATCGAGGGCCACCACCTTTCGATCAATATCACGATCGCCGATGGGGAAGTGCTGTCGACCACGCCCGCGTTTTTGGGGGCAAGTCCTGCCGAAGTACGAGTCGGGGATCGCACTGGTTTTCGCGCGTTGGCGCAGCAGGAGGATCTTGGCCGCAAGTTGGTGAAGAACTTGACCGCCCAGCAGAAAGAAATCGCCGTCGTCAGCAAAACGGCGCCCCGCGACGTTATCAACGGGCCCGGAACCGAAGCCAAAAAGTTAGAGCCTCTGGGAATCGCAGCCAGCGACATGACGGCCCCGCAGCGAAAAATGCTCACCGAATTGATTGATTGCTATCTCGATAACTTTCGACCCGAACTCTGTGAATCCGATCGCAAGAAAATCGAAGACGGTGGTTTTGAAAAAATCCACTTTGCTTGGGCGGGTTTCATCCAGCCGAAGAAACCGCACTACTATCGCGTCCAAGGCCCGACCTTCATTCTTGAGTATGACAATACTCAGAACGACGCCAACCATATCCACACAATCTGGCGAGACACCGAGAACGATTTTGGGGCGAACCTGTTAAAGTTGCACTACGAAAAAGTCCCTCACGATTCGAAATAAACGGTAGTAGACGAAGCAACGAGTCCGGCAGTTGCCTTCCCCCGCAGGACTCGTGACCTCGTCCACTACCTCAATTCTTTCTCATTCGTCGGAGCCAATGCAAATCAGCTCCTTCATCGTGCGGTGATAGAGTTTGCCTTTGCTGTAGCTGGGCGTGTTGACCGACCAAGTCTCACCAAACTTCCCAAGGTCATTGAGCGCCACCAGCGCTGTTTCATCAAACGTTTCGGCCGAGCCATCAATCACTTGCACGCGGCCGCACATAAACGTGAAATACAAATATTGATTGACGGCAATCGTGTTCCCGTTGAAACACCAGTACCACCCGGTGCGTTTGGAACGTTTGTCGCCGGCAACATCAATACCTCGGCTGTTGTTGGTCATCTCAGGGTAAAGTGTGCCGTCTTTGTGAGTTGTTTCGCCAGCGATCTTGGGCGTCGGAAACGGAATCTCTAAATACTCGACCTTGCCAGTTTCTACGTTGACTCGCGCCAGGCTGTTGCGGGGCCCGATGTTTACGTTTCTCTTTTCACTTTTGACTTGAAAACTGAAACATTGAAAATACACGTGCGGGTAAACGCTGATGTTGACGTGCCAAGCTGGAAATACGCGCATCGGCGGATCCAGTTCTTTCAAGTTAACGCCCGTTTTACGTGTGAAGGTTTTTGTCGCTTCATCGTAAGACGTCACGACAACGTCCTTGATGAAGGAAATCCGTTTGGCTTCGCTACCATCAGCCGTATTGAGCACCACCAGATCCGGCAACGTCTCGTCCAACCAATACGAATACTTCTGGTCCCAACACTGGGTTACCTGAGCTTTGCCGTTGGGCTTGGATTTCCAATTCCAGATCGTCTCGCCCGCGTGTTCACCATCGGCATAGCTCAAAGTCAAGCCGGCTGGTTTCTCAGCCGGATCATGATGAGCCCCGCGACCGCTTAAAATCGCAACGCCGCCATCGGGCAGCTTGCCAACCACCGGAGTGTTGTAATGCGTTAAACCTTCGGAGGCGGTCCATTTGGGTTCGCCTGTTTGGGCATCAAAGGCGCGGAGATAATTCCAAGCGTCTTCACGCCGTTTGGGATCGTCGGGCCCCAGTGGCTCAACGTTCAACACAACATCGCCGATCTTGAACGGTTCGAATTGTTTGTTGAACGGACGGCCGAGCGTTGGCGTCCAGCGCCGAGTCCAAACCTCTTCTCCATCGACGGTCCAGCATCCCATCTGGCCGCTGGCGTTGTAGAACCAAACATGCTTGCCATCGGTCACCGGGGTTGGACTGCTACTACTGCTGAAACCGTAAGCATAGGTGCTGCGCGCCTTGGGATCACCGGCAAGTGGTTGGCTCCATAGTTGCTTTCCGCTGTTGGCGTCGAAACAATGAATGACAATGTCGCTGCCCTTGCGATTTTTGGGATCGGCCGATAGTGGCTTCATCGTCGTTAGGAACAGCCGATCTTCCCACACGGCAATTCCACTCTGCCCGGTCTCTGGCAACGCTGTCCTCCAGAGAATGTTCTCTTCTCGTTCAACACTCCAAGACGTCGGTACATTATCGCCAGTTTCAACCGTCCAGTTGTGATTGGGCCCGGCAGCCTGCGGCCACTGAGGCGCGGCGTCGAGGCGATTGTTTGCGACGACCAAAATGGTAAGCGCGACGAGCTGTACTAAGGAGGCGGCATGGGGCTTGATAAGCATCTACTTCGGTCCTGCTTGGGCGTTGTTTGACGGATCAGTATATCGATTGAAATGTATATCGATTGAAATGTATATCGATTGGGATATTTACCTTTGCAATTGTAATGACTGATGATGCCAAAAGCGATGGCGTCGCAAGCGCCGCCCAAAAATCACAGGCACTCCAAGGTTCCCCTACGCCCTTGCTCAAAAAGAAACGTGCTCAGCAAGGCTCAGAAGCGCACTTCATAATCAGACTCTTAAAAAAGCTTCCAAACGTCGCGCTGTTTCGTTTTTGCATCATTTATGGCTTCCAGATCGCGTCTGCCGGCAAAAAGCAGGATGGAACCGAGCACTCTGAACTCAATTTCCGAAAAATACCGTTTTACCGGCGGCTGAAATCTCAACGATCTCAAGCATGACCTAACCTTCAGCGCTACAGTGAAATTCATTATCTCTTGGGTCATCAAAGATGCTGCGCCAATTCAATGCCTTCACGCCGTTTTGTCTATTGCTGTTGATTACTTTCTGCCAAACGGCATTTTCACAAACGACTCCAGCACAAACGACTTCAGCACAAACGACTCCGGCACAAACGGCTTCCTCGCATGCGCCCAAGTTTGAAATCGATACCCAAACCGAGCACACGGTTAAGGTCAGAGTGAAGAACCGGACTTATGTCGGCACGCCTATCGACTGGTACGACGGAAATTTGGATTTGCTCCGACGCGATGGGCGATGGTCAGTTTTGCCAATTGATTCCCCGGACCAATACAAGGTGCTTTCGCCAAGTTTCTCAGTGATGTCGCGAGAGAAGATGGCCGAGAAATTGAAGAAAGAGTTCGGCAAACGCTACAGCGTATCGTCCACTGCCAGTTTTTTAGTCGTGCATCCCCTCGGTGGCTATCACAAATTTGCAAAACCGTTTGAAGATCTGAATAAGAGTTTTGAGACTTACTTTCATAAACGGGGGCATCATTTAGAGAAAGCCAGATTCCCAATGGTTGCGGTCGTGCTCAATACGCGCGCCGAGTACGATCGAATGCTCAAAGCGAAAGACTCAAGCTCTGAAGGTTGGGTTGGCTATTACTCTCCGCGCAGCAATCGGATCATCACCTACGATCGAACGATAGAAGAAAGTGAGTCATTTTTTAAAACCAGCACCTTGATTCACGAAGCAACCCACCAAACGGCTTACAACCGAGGAATTCATAACCGGTTTGGCGGAAGTTCGTCGTGGATTGTCGAAGGGGTGGCATGTATGTTTCAAGCCGAGGGCGTCTACAACAGCGGCGTTCACAAACGGCGGAAGGACCGCATCAACCATTCCAGATTGTGGGGAATTCAAGTCGCGATCAAAGACGGGTCAGCCAAACACAAGCTCAGAGACATCGTCCGCAGCGATCAATTATTCCGCTCAGACGTAGATCTCGCGTATGCTTACGCTTGGGGGCTGACATTCTATCTGGCTGAAACGCAGTCACGCACCTATTTGAACTTCCTTGCCGAAGACGCACAACGACCAAATTTTTCTGCTTACGGGGAACAGGTGCGACTGGAACGTTTTGCCGAAGCGTTCGGCAGCGATTTCGACAATTTGGAATCGCGCATGTTCAAGTTTCTCAAGCAGCTAAATGTCAAAGTAGATGGCAGGGTATACAAGCCGTAGTTCAAATAGGAAAAGGCCTTGAGGACACTCGCACGACGATTCCCTTTCGTTGGTTGCCGGTCTTTCTTCTTTCCTAACCTTTATCCAATCCACCAAACTTTCGTTTGCGATTGGAGAAATCTTCGATCGCCTGTAGCAGTTCCGCTTCGCCGAACTCTGGCCAGCATTTCTGCGTGATCCACATTTCTGAATAACTGATCTGCCACAGCAGATAGTTACTGATCCGCATCTCTCCGGCGGTGCGAATCAACAAATCGGGATCCGACATGCCGGCGGTATAAAGGTGTTCCGACACCATCCGTTCATCAATAGAGTCGGAATCAATTTCGTTCGCCTTCACCTTGGCGCTGATCTGCTTCACGGCATCGACGATTTCGGCGCGGCCGCCATAGTTGATCGCCAAACACAAACAACAGCCGGTGTTGTTGGCCGTCAGTTCGAGGCTTTTGTCCATCTCCTTCTGGACATCGGCCGGAATCCGGTCGCGGCTGCCGATGATCTTTAGACGGATGTTGTTGTCGACCATCGTCTGGCGTTCTTCGATCATGTACTGAGTCAGCAACAGCATCAAGAACTCCAGCTCCTCCTGGGGCCGCTTCCAGTTTTCGCTGGAAAGGCAATAAAGCGTCAACTGCTCAACACCAATCTTGGAACAGGTCTCCGTCACCACCCGCACTTGATTGGCACCTTGCTGATGTCCGCGCACACGCGGCAGCGATTGTTGCTGCGCCCATCGGCCGTTGCCGTCCATGATGATCGCAATGTGGCGAGGCCGTTTTTCCGGTGGTACGTCGAACTCGAGTTCAGAATTTTTTTCTATCGACGACATGAAATTTTTTGGATGATGTTTCTGGCGAATGGAAGTTTGCAACGGACTACTTAGCGGCAGGGCGCTAGCCGCTGGTTCGTTGAGGTAAGTTTTCCCTGTGTTTTCGTTTAACGCTCGGCCACCCGCAGCTAGCGCCCTGCGGCTCAGGCGCTTCCACGCGATTGAACCAGAAAGCGAAAAACTACGAACGACCTTTTAGATAGTCCTTCAACGTTGTCCCCTCTTCCACGTGAATCGTTTGTGCTCGATCGGGCCCAACGGAAATGAACTCAATCGGCCGACCGATCAGTTTCTCCAATTCATGAGCGTACTCAATCGCGGCTGTCGGCAGATCGTCCAAACTCCGCGCCCCAGTTACATCTTGTTTCCAACCGGGGAACTTTTTGTAAATCGGTTTCACTCGTTTTAGTTCGTCGATGTTGCCAGGGAAATAATCAATCTCTTTCCCGTCCAAATCGTACGCCACGCAGACCTCGATCTCATCAAGTTCGCACAAAACGTCCAACATCGTCAGCGTAAACGAAGTAATTCCGCTCAATCGCGCCGTATAACGTACTGCAACGGCATCAAACCAACCGCATCTCCTCGGCCGACCGGTCGTGGTGCCGTATTCGTTGCCCAAGTCGCGAATATGTTGTCCCGTTTCGTTGTTAAGTTCGGTCGGGAACGGCCCACCGCCAACACGCGTCGCGTAGGTTTTACAAACGCCGATGATTGTTTTGATCCAGTTTCCAGGTACGCCCGATCCGGTCGAGATTCCCGTTCCTGAGGCGTTGCTGGAAGTCACAAACGGAAACGTGCCGTGGTCGATGTCCAAGAGCGAACCCTGAGCCCCTTCGAACAAAATGTTTTTGTCCGCATCCACGGCGTCAAGGAGTATCCGAGTTGTATCGTCGATCATTGGACGTAATCTTTCGCCGTAGTCGGTATACTCCGTGATGATCTTTTCCGCGTCCAGTGTTTCCGCCTCGCCGCCCGAAGCGGCGGCAAGAATCTTTGTTTTGACTCTTACGATCTCACGCACGCGGTCGGGGAAGCTGGGTTGAATCAGATCGCCCAACCGAATCGCAAAACTACGACCGACTTTGTCAGCGTAGCAGGGACCGATCCCGCGTAGGGTTGTGCCAATGTTGTCTTCGCCGGATACCAATTGGTTCCACATGCGATCTTCCAACGTGTGCCATGGCATTACGACGTGGGCGCGTTGGGACAGCTTCATGCGCTTGAACACGTCGATCCCGCGTGGCAACAACGATTCGATCTCCTCAAGAATCGTCGGTGGATTGATCACCACACCAGGAGTGATCAAATTCAAAACACCCGAATTGATAATTCCGCTGGGGATGTGATGAAGCTTATATACCTCGTCACCAATGACGACGGTGTGGCCTGCATTTGCACCACCTTGATAACGCACGACCAGATCCTTGCCTTCGGTGAGGATATCGACGAGTTTACCTTTTGCTTCGTCACCCCACTGCAAACCGATTACGCACTGTCCTGGCACAGGAAACCTCTATTCTTCAAAAGCGATGTATACTTGTTTAAAGGCGGCCCCCCAAAAAACAGCACTTCTCTGTGCTCTAAAGGGATCGCAAACTTGAAAGTTTAAGTTTCGGAGACCAAAATGGTCAACCAGCAACCGACCCTCATCCGCTAAATCAGGGTTTAAAGTTACACTCCGGTTGTGGAAAACACCCTCCGGCCTGAATCCCCAGCTCGCCTGACCCGCATTTCTGATGCAGCTGATGTATCTGGCAGCAAGATTTCCTTCAAACAACACCGGAACCAAGCTTCCTACGCTGCGTAAATGAGCTCTTGAGATTAAGATTTTCGATTAGGATTTTCTGGGGGCTTGGGTTAAGCCCCTTCCAAATTTCAACCAATAAACGACGCGCTAAAATGATTGCTCCATCCATTGCCAAAATCTTCCAAGGCTACCGCACAGCGGTCGTTCTGTCATTGCTGTGTGTGACGTTCTGCGGGGCGGGACTACTGACGTCAACGACCGCCTCCGCTCAGGCCAAGAAAGACAAAGTTTCAGGCAGTAAGCAGATCCGTGGCAAGAAACCTTCCAAGCGCGAAAAACTGGTTACTGTTCGAGGTCAAGTTGACCAATCCAAGAACGCAGGCAAATTCAAGATCAACATCAAGGAAATCGACACGACTTTGAACCAGCAAGTCCAATTGCCACGTGCTCCGTTTCCGCCAAAATGGGACAGAGCTTCTAACGCGGCCAAAGCGAAGTGGATAAAGCAGTTTGAAGAAACTGCTACGGGCAAGCGCTTTATGGCGCGGAACAAACAGATTCTCGAAGATGCCCCGGCTTTCAATTTGCGATACAGCCCCGAAGGCGAATTCGTGGTCTACGATGTGCCGCCGGGCGTTTACGGTTTACAGGGCCGCGTCGACAAAGAGATTGGCGGTATCCTGCACGCGTTTGAAGTCTTCGCAAAAATCACAATCTCTGCCGACGTCGACGAAGTGACGCTCGATCCGTTGCCGGTTTTGGTGACGCCTTTGTTGAACTCAGGAACACCGGCGCCAAAGGTTAATGTGTTCACGCATGATGGCAAGGCAAGACTGACGCTGGACGCGCCGAAGCTGAAAGGCAAATACGTGTTCCTCAACTTCTGGTCGATCAAGGATTTCCAAGACAAACAAAAGGGCATTGATCACCAGCAGAGCGTCCAGAAAATGGTCGCCGATTTAAAAGATAAGCAGAATCTGGGGCTGTTAAATATCTGCATGGATGAAGACCGCCGCGCCGCGGTAAAGCACATCATGAAGAATCAGTATAAGCTTGGCCTTCATGGGTTCACCAACGGTCGTGAACATGAAACCGTTGACCGCTACGGAGTGCGTTCAACGCCAACAGGTTTCCTCATTAGCCCCGATGGGAACATCGCAATGTCGCAGTACGAGTTTTACAATCTGACCAAGGTAAAGGATTCGCTGACAACGGTGATCCAAGACCGCATCACGGGAAAAGACGAACCCACGCCAGCGAACGAACAGAAGAAGGATGAGCGGTAGGAAGATTTTTCCTTTTCCTGTTCTGATTTTAAAGGGATTTGGGGAATAAATTGGGCCCCCAACTCAAAATAGGGTCAGCTGTTTCTGAGTTATATTGCCAGTTTCTGTAGGCCCACCACACATAAAGTTTGACCTTTAGCCAAAAGGCACAGCGTCCAAAATTCCAAAGCGGCACAGGAGTGCCGCACTCCAAATTATGGAGTGCGGAAGCAAGATTCCGCTTTGGAATATTTTTAGTTGGGGAAAATCTACGGGGACCGTCCGCAGTTCTATTTCTGCGGCATGTTTCAAGACACGCATCTGGCCAGTTTCGCTGAAACTTGAATGTCTCTGATGGGGCGCAAATTGAGCCCCCCAACTTTACCCAGCCCTTATGACCGGACAGACGCGCTGAAATATCTTTTTGATCCCGCCGCCTGGATTCGGCATCTGCTCAAATCGATCCTAACGATGTGCTACGTTTCTACGCCAGAAATTTCTACGCACACTATCGATGGATCGAAATGCAATGGGCTTGCAGCTTCGCAATTGGGCTACGCTTTTGACGATATGCTTCGCCATGTCTTTTCAGGCTGTCATTGCGCACGCTCAAATTCGATTGCCGGCGATCGACCCTTCAGGCAACCGGATCTTCCTGCCTTCTCCAAACAACACAACGCTCCTCACGCCCAATTCAGCGAATCAAAACGCGCTAGGAAACCCGTTAAGACCGGGGCTATTTGGGCAAGGAGCAATTTTTGGTCGCAACAATCAGGTCACGACGCAACCGCCGGTGCGGACGCCGACGCCCCAACCCACGTTCTTGGCTCCGGCCCAGCCCCGACCTAACAACTACATCGGCACCAACAGGGGACCCGCGTTTCGCCACCCGCAAACGCCGCCGCCGTGTGGGACCGGTTTTTCCGACGGTCGCCGGCAAAGCAAAAAACACTACATCCCCGATCCACGATCACGCAAAACCAGCGGACAGCGCGGGCAGATTCTGATGACGCCGTCCCGCATCATCGCACCTGTTGGCAGCGAAGTCGTCGTGATCGCGGGTATTTGCGGTGGAGACGGATTCTTATCGATGAATCAGCCGCTGGAATGGATGCTCTCCAACGACAGTGTCGGGCAGATCATCGAAGTCGGCGGCATGCACCATAGTGGTTTCAACAATACAGTGCCGCCCAAGGCCAAAAAGTTTGACGGCCAGTACGCTTGGGGCCGCACAGGACTCAAACGCACCGTCCTGACGCGCGGCACACCAACACCCTGCGACGATATCGAATTGGCCAAAGGACAAACATTCATCAGCGTGTCATCGGCTTCGCCGGGACGCACTTACGTCACCGGCGTCGCTCCCAAAGCCGAAGGGTGGGACCGCCGCCGCGCGACCACGATGATCCAATGGGTCGACGCCCTGTGGTCCACGCCCGTGCCTTCTAAAGCAACCGCGGGAACCGTTTTTCCGCTAACGACGGTTGTTAACAGGTCCACCGATGGCACCGGCGTCAAAGATTGGCAAGTCAAATACACCATCGTTGGTGGAGCCGCCGCCGAATTCGCACCTGCCGGATCAACGACAGCCACTGCGACCACGAACGAAAAAGGAGAGGCAACGGCCCAGATTCGCCAACCGGCGGGGCGTTTCGAACCCGGTGCAACGCAAGTTCGTGTCGACATCATCCGCCCTGCCCTGTTCGGCGAACCCGAACTGGTTGTCGAAAGCGGCTTGACGACGGTCAACTGGTCCGCACCGGCGCTAACGATTCGCGCGATCGGGGAGAAAGCAGCTGAAATAGACAAGCCCTTCAATTACCGTATCGAGGTCACCAACCCCGGCGACCAAATTTCGCGCGGCGTGGTCGTTCGAACCAAAGACATCGACGACAGCATTGAATACATCTCCAGCACTCCCAAGCCCGTCGAATACGGACGGCAGTTGGAGTGGCAACTGGGCGACATCGCGCCCGGCAGTCAGCCGCGCGTCATCGACATTCAATTCAAATCCAACAAACGCGGCAACAACGGACTGTGTTTCGAAGTCGCCTCGGATTCGGATCGACTACGCACCGAAGCCTGTGCTCAAGTCGAAATCGCGGTTCCGTGCCTGGTCCTCAAAGTCGACGGACCTGAAACGGCAATCGTTGGCAACGACGTTATCTTCAATTTCAAAGTCTCCAACCAATGCGACGAAGATCTCGAAGACATTGATCTCGTGCTGCGTTATGACGCGGGGCTTTATGCCGATGGTCGTTCGAATCCGATTCGCAAGAAGTTTGACAAATTGAGTTTTGGCCAAGAACGCTCCGTCAGTGTTGCTTTCAATGTGCAGCAACCGGGTACACGTTGCTTCGAATTGTCCGCCACCTCCGCCAGCGGTTACAACGTGACTCGCCGCGAGTGCTTGGAAGCCAGTGCCAGCCGAACACCGGAACTGCAGTTGCGGTTGGAAGGACAATCACCGATCGAAGTTGGCCAGACCGCTCAGGTCAATGCTTATATCGTTAACTCGGGGAACACTGCGGTTAACTCAGTCATCTTGACGAACAAGTTTTCTGACAGTCTTGAAGCTGCCCGAGCGACCGAGGATTTTCCTTTTACTCGCATTTCCGACACCGAATACACCTTTGCTATCGGACGCATCGAACCGGGCGAAGAACGACTGTTGGAAGTCCAATACATCGGCACGCGTCCCGACGGCAATGCAACATCGGAGTTCGCGCTCACTTCCACGTCCAACGTCAATCAAACAAAACGCTTTGATATCCGCATCGAACCCAATCCCAACGATCCAAACGGCGGAAACGGCAGTCCCTTCGTCGATCCTGGCACAGGTGGCGGAGATCGCATCAATCCCGATGGCAGTCCCAACTTCACCGATCGCCCCGGCGCTCAACCAACGCCCGTCGATCCAACGGCTCCCAACCCAAATCCTCCGACTGATCCTTTCGTCCGTCCTGACGACAATGGTGCTATTGGCATTCCCGACGACCGTTCATTGTTGGCCAGCGAGGCGCTTGAAATTGTTGTAGAAACGCAGACGCCGACGATCAAGCTGCCGAATTCGAATGAGAATCTTCCTGACGTTGGCGAGATTCAATTTTCGGTCACCAATCGAGGCAACGAGGTGCTAAATGATGTTCTGGTTTCGTTTCTGATACCACCGGGCGTTGTGCTTCGCGACTACCGTTCGATCGACAACAGCCAAGTCATCGAACGCAACGACAACCAGAGAGTTTTTGACCTATCAGCACGGCAGAGCATGCGTCCAGGCGACCGAATGACGTTCTCGATTTTCGTCGAAGGCGAACGACCCGGCCGCGCCTTGATCGAAGTCGGCGCCAACGCCGCAGGATTAGAAGGCGGCGCACTGGGCAACGATGTTATCGACATCGCGCAATAACCGTAGGCCGTATCAAGCGACCAGCGCAGCTACGGCACGGCCACTAATCAACTGTTGCCACCAGCACACCTTGGCTCTCGTCTTCAAAATAGGCGATGAATGCGATGTAGCTCGAGTTGCCGTCGGCTGAGGGACCGACGGACCAGCGGCTATCAATGCGCTTCAGGTTACGTTGATCGCCGGGACGGACTTCAATTGAGTCACCAATTTTAATTAACAGTTGTGGTTCGCCTGCGTCGCGCGACACCCAAATCCCCCTCGTCCTGTCGGATTGTAGTGCCGTGAATATCAACTGGTTTGAAGCACCAAAGGCTTGGTCAGAAAGCGATGAGAAAGTCACGCCTTCACCCTGCCCCGGCGCGGGAGTTTTTGTTTCGGCGATTACCTTAAACTCGCCAGATGCGTTGGACCACAAATACTGCTCTCCGCCTCGTTCGCCTTCACGCTCCCCAGATCCAATGATTGCGACATGGCCGTCTTCGTTGAGAATCTGATTCCTAATGCCGGTGGCAATCGTGTTGGGGGTGGATGCGCCGGGGGCGGGATCGCCACGTCGGAGAATTTTCTTCCAGTGGCCACCATCGTACATATAAAGCGCTTCCGCGTTGTAGCGAATCCTATCCTTGTCTAATCCATCCCCGTCGAGGCTTGCGTAAGCAAGAATCTGGTTGTTCGAGTTAATGGCTAGGAATGAAAATTTCTTGAGTGTCGCGCCGTCGATTTCCGGGGCAGGTTTCTTCGATTCTATGATCATCTTGGGAGGATCAGGGCTGAACGGATCGGCGAGCCAAAGGGAGCTGAATCGAGTCGTCTTCTTCGCGCAAGTGGCTTCAAACAGAACACTGCCATGGCGGTTGGCGACGGAATCTCCCAAGGCGCGAAACAACATGCCGTCCTCCAAACCCGGACATTGCTGCATCTTATGCGCGACGAGCTTGGCTTCATTGATGTCGCAGGACCAAATACCCTTCTTACTTGAAGAAGAATCAAAGAATGTAACTTTACCCGCAGGTGTGTAGTCGGTGTCGTCGAAGTCATCCAGCTTTGTGATTTTTCCGGCAGCCGTGATGATTGCGTCGCCCGTTACCGCAACAGGTTTGAATTCTCCAGAAGCATCGACGAAATAGATTGTCGAATTGAATGCCCCCTTCTGAGGTTGCTCTCGTCCGTCAGCCACGACAGCCACTTGGTCTTCGCCGGCCCAGCGGAATTCGAAATCGGTAATCTTCATCGAGGCGTCACCGGGAGATTGATCGCCCCTGCGCGCGACCATTGTCAGTCCGCCACTTTGTTCGGCCCAGGCCCCCGCCGCGTTATAAAATTTGTCGCGCGAGTACTTCGTAGGAATTCCGTCGCCGGCTAAACCTGCATCAAAACAAACTCTGCCCGCCGAATTAACATGCACTTCATTAAACGCTTTGCCACCTCGAGACGGAACAGAAAATGTGACTCCGTTCAATCCGGGCGCAGGGTCACCTACCAACGCGACCGTCCTGATTTTTGGCATGGCTTTTTCTTGAGCCACACTGAAGCGCGGCGGCAAGCCAATGGAAAGGCTGGCGATAAGAAAAATGGCGAATGGGACACGGCAACGCATGGCAAAGGCCCTTGTGATAGGTTGCTGAAAGGGGCGAAACAGATAGCTGACATCGTGCTGCGGTTGGTTTCAACATAAGGCCTCATGCACAGCAGGTCAAATTTTTTTCGTTTCAACGAAGTCGCACGGTGAAATTCAGTGTTCGCATAGACGCCGCCTCGACCTACAGGCTTGAAACACTTCGGCCAAGATGCCGGAACAGCGCCGCCCTCTATTAATCAATGACATGTGGAAAAGGTGAGTCTTCCTCTTGGCGCGGTAGATGCTGTTGAGGAAGGTTCGGGCAGCTCGGTCCGGCCTACTTTTTCTACTTTTCCTTCTCCACCAGTTTGATCTCCCACAAATGCGGGCAGTTCTTTCCGGTGACAAACATGCGTTCGGATTTGGGATCGATGGCGATGCCGTTTAGGACCGCGTTGGAATCGGGCCGTTGGCTCAGCGGCCACAAACCGGCAAGGTCGATCGTTGCCGTTACGTTGCCTGTCCTTGGATCAATCCAGTGAATGTAATCGGTTTGGTAGACGTTGGCATACAGATCCGGGCCATGCATCTCGAGTTCGTTCAACTGTCCGACGGTACGGTTGCCAATCCGCACCCGCACAGAGCGCACTTCCTCCAGCGTCTCTGGATCGAGGAAACGCAAGTAGGATGTGCCGTCGCTGGCGATTAAGTGCTTGCCATCAAACGTTAGTCCCCAGCCGTCGCGATCGTAAGCCACTTGCTTTAACAGTTTGAACGCGCGGTCGTACACGAAGATCAAATTGTTCTGCCAAGTCAGCTGATAGAACTTGTCGCCCGCCAGCGCGAGTCCTTCGGCGAAAATCTCTGCGCTTAAATCATGTTTGTCGATCACCTCGCCCGTTTCTAAATCGACTTTGCGAATGGACGAACGACCTTTTTGACCTGTGCTCTCGTACAGCACACCGTCATCCCACAGCAGTCCTTGCGTGAATGCGGTGGGATCATGAGGATAGGTGTTGACCACTTCGTAACCAATTTTCATTGCCCCGGGCCCCTGTTTGAGTTGGACAGCCAAATAGGTCCCGCCCAAAGAGACTAGTAAGAACAGCGCGATCAATCCCCAGCGCCTTGGTGCGGAAGCTTCAGGGCCCGGCTGCCTGGGCGACGGAGGTTCCGCTGCTGGAGGGAATCCGCTGCGTTTTTTTCGTTTGTCGTGATTGGGTTTCGCTGCCATAAGGATTCGTATTTTAATGAAATAATTGGGGCTGTTGGCCGGTGCTGCTTTTGAATGAATGCGCTTGGGACCAATTAAGTTTAACGACAAGCCGGCAGGCGTCGGCGTTTGGCGCGGCAATACGAAGTCGCCTGCCGGCTCGTCGTTAAACTGTCCTAAGGCGTAGGCTCGATAAAACTCTTCGCTCTAGCATGGAATTTCAAACCAACCCAATAGTCGTCCGGCAGCAAAAACAGAGCCACCAAAATCGCGTTGAAATGAAAGCCAAAGGTCACAAACGTCGTGAGCACGCCAATGTAAAATCCAATCAATCCCAAGCCAACAGCATATCGGAGCATCCAATGGAAGATGCACAAAATACTCAGGCACTCGATCGCCAATGCCCCCGTTTGCAGCCACGCCGTCAGCCGATCATCGTAAAGAATCACTTGAGCAAACGGCGATTCCGTTTCGCCGAATAATTCTGTCCAGAGTTGAAGGGAGACGCCGTTGCCCCAACCGAAACCGGTATTGAGGATTTTGGTAAAACCGGCCAGCGAATGAAACCAGCCCAAATAAAACACCGACAACATGAATACCCAACGCGGATAGAGTTGTGTCTGCCAGAATTTGCCTGCGTTTGCGGCCGCTCTCATGTCGGTCCAGTAGAACTGAAACCACATTGCATGAATTAGCAACAGCATATTGGTGACGTTAAAAATGTGGGCGCCGTTGGTCAAATTCTCCATCCGCAATGACCACATCAGCGCGAAGAGAACGGTCGTTGTCCAACAACTGATCGGCACTGCGATCCGCAGCGCCCACAACGCCGCCGAGACGATCAACAACACACGCACCGCTGTGAAAAAGGACTCGTTGCGCAATAGCAATTCTGGCAACCATGCAAAAATCGTAGCGGCCTCAGTGCTGCGAACGCCGGTGGCGAATTCGATCGGAGAAACGGCCAAAACAATCGCGAAGCCCAGTAGTAACCACGTGACGGCTTGCCCAAAGCCCGGCCGCGCAAGTGCTGTCAACCAATTCGTCCAGCGCCGCAAGACGCCTTCTTCAGGACCGCTCATTCACGGTTCTCCGCTGCATCAATGGTCCAGACTTTCTTTTCGTGCTTAATCCGATTGTCGGCGGAGAAATATTGGTGCTGGTGAACGACGACTTGGCTCGGTTGATCTTCTGCGTTGGAACTTTTTAGCACTGATTGCACGTGAGCGACGACTTCCTGCTGTGACGCGATCTCACCAAAGGGATGCAACGTGGGCTCGGGAACGATTCCCATCCCCAGACCCGGCGGGTTTCCATCGTAGACCATGTGCAAGTTGAATTGCTTTGGATCCAGTTCCGTTCCGTCGGCGGCGAAAACCTCGTATCGACAGCATTCAGTAGGGCTGTCGCAGAACATTGGCGAAATCGTAAAGGGATACAGTTCACCAATCCACAGCGGCGACGTTAAATGAACCACGACGAAGGTCGCCGCCGCGAGCAATTCCCAACTATGGTTCCGCTTTTGCGGTGACTGAGCGGGAGTTTGATTTTGTAGGGGGAGGTCGGACAACGGAAAGGCCCTCAATGGCCATGAGCAAAAATGTCACGGTGACGGTTGTGAATTATCGTTTGCAAAGTTGCAACTTACTGGGTTTGGCGATTCGCAAAACATGGTGAACAGGTTATCGTGGTGACCACGGTAGCGTGAAGTCACGGCAATGCTAAACTGATTAAAAATCTACCTCATATAACACAACTGTTTTATCGCAACTGTTCAGCGGACTGAACCCGCCGGTACAAGAGTTTCAACTTTTTTCTGCTTAGTTTATGAACAACGCTTCGGGGCCCTACTTAAATCGAACCCTTGGAACCGTTGGCACGGTATGGGGGGTGGCTGGAGCGATCACATTGCTTTCTTTCGCCTTAACCCGAATGACCAAGCCGATGCTCGAAGCATTCTCGGGGGACTATGAGCTTGGCATTACGCACTACATCGTTGGCGGGTTGTGGGTTGTGTTCATGGGCTATAGCGAAGGCTACAAAGGCTTTCAAAAAGGTTATTCACCGCGCGTCGCAGCACGAGCCCTTTATCTGAGAGACAAATGTACTTGGGTGCGGTTGTTGTTGGCCCCTTTGTTTTGTTTGGGGTTTATCAACTCGACCAAGAAACGACGCATTGTAGTGTTTGCTTTGCTGGCGGTGATTACGTTGATCGTGGTGCTATTCAAGTACATCCCCCAGCCATGGCGCGGCGTGCTGGACCTTGGCGTTGTGGTTGGGTTGAGCTGGGGGATTATCGCGACGCTGGTTTTTCTTATCAAGTTTTGGCTGGCCAAAGAGGTCCCTTACGATCCGGAAGTCGTTGAGTAGATTTCGTAGGCCGTATCAAGCGACCAGCGCAGCTACGGCATGGCCATTGGTGTAAACGTATTCTCTACGTGAAGCTCACCGGTCGCGGCGCCGGAACAGCGCCGACCTTTTCCAATCATTAGCGTTTGGGAAGCGTTTATTTTGCTTCAACTCAATGGATGCTTACTGAGTGCGCATCGGTCGGCTCGGTCCGGCCTACTGATTAAATTCTGGGTGGCCAAAGAGTTCGCTTACG
>CALDEW010000312.1 GCA_937942355.1 uncultured Pirellulaceae bacterium
GTCAGATCCATCGGGTTCCTACCGAGTTGATTCGCTCATGCCTGTCGGTTATCCTGCGACGACATGATGGAAATCATAATTCTGCCGTACATGGCAATCTCATTCATTATCGGATGGGCCATTTTCTCGCCATTCGCTGACCTAGAAGGTCTCGATACTTGGACGTTCGCGCGAATTGAAATGAGCGACCTCTTTGGCATCTTTGTTCCGGTCAGCCTACTCTTTGCATGTGCGACTTGGACGCTAGAAACCACCAACGTCGCAGTTGTTGGATGGTCAATCGTCGCGACGGTAATCTTTCTTTTTGCGTTTTTCGGATTCGTCGCGGGTCTTTACCTGCTGGCGAAAATGGAGCAAACAGCGCCGCTAAAACGAATGGCCTTGATCGGCGTCGTGATTCCGCTGGGATCGTTGCTGACGGTGACTTGGTTTGCGATTCCTGTTTTCGCGCTGGCGAGCTCGTTCGTTTACTCAATCCCTGCCGCCGTCGCCGTCGTTCCGATCACATTGGCGCTCCGCTGGCTGAGCAGTTGGGTATGCGGAAGCAGCGCAGCGCGATAATTGGGCTCACGACTCGGAGAGTCGTGTTACGTAACGCGCCTCTCCGAGTCGCGAGCCATTAACTAAGTCTGATCCGCGGTTACATATTGCCGCTGTGTAATTACGATCATGCCAACCATCAGCGCAACCAATGTCATGATCACGATGCATGCCATGTGGATCGACACTGGCCAAGGCTGACCATACGCCATGGTGTATTCAGGAACAGTCGTTTCAGGCAGAAAATTCCCAATCCACTCAAGCCCAATCGAACGCAAGTGGTAACTCATCGTGATCTTACTGACGACCGCAGGGACCAAAGCCAGAAACGTTTCGAAACCGATCATAAATCCGGCCGCCACCACCATCGCGCGTTTGATAAAGATCGTCCCGATGGCGGAAAAAATGGCCCCATACACAAAGCATGCCAGCGTGTAGATGATCGCCAGGGAGTGCAGCGTTTTCAAGGGATCTTTAAACCCCTGATAACTGTTGGCGACCAAGATGCACCCCGCCAACGCAACAAAAGACACGGCCATGGAGATTGCAACCGCCAATAGATACTTCCCCAAGAAACTGGCAATGCGGGCTCCGGGCCTAACCGCGATGAAGTTCCACGTCTTTCCCTCAAGTTCGCTTTGCACGTTGGGAGTTGCCCACAGCAGCAGCGACAAAATACAAACCAACGCCACCAAAAAGATCATCGCAAACTCGGAATACTTCGTTACGTCCGCCGCAACAACCGAATTGCTAACGAAAGCCGTCCTTACGACCACGTTCAGCATCACCGGCGGAAAAATGGCCAACCCGACAGCGACCAGAAAACGATTCCACGTTAGCGCTCGTCGCAATTCAAACCCAAACGTGGCTTGCGCACCTCGTATCCAATGGATCATCCTGAGACCCTCGTTTCGATTTCGCCTCTGTGAATTTTCATTAACGTAGAAAACAGCGTCTTCAAGGATTCATCGCTGGAAATGACTTCCAAAATTTCGATGCCGGCTTCGGTCGCCGCGGCCGGCAACTGCCGGAGCACCGAAGAAGCGGACAGCGTTTCAATTTCGATCGCATCACGGCCAGAGAATTTAAGGTTCTTGATCGCAGCATCTTTGGCCAGATACGCCGCCAACCGACTGGGGTCGTTGGTCCTGATCGACAATGTATCCGGAGAATCAGCCAAAATCCGTCTCATCTCTGCCGGTGAACCCGACGCCATCAGTCGACCGCCAGAGATCAGCAAAAACGAAGGATCGACCGCCTCGACTTCGTGCAAAATGTGGCTGGCAAGTATCAGACTTCTCCCATCGGCTGCCCACTGCTTCAGAAGAGCCGTCATTTCAAAACGCCCGACGGGATCCAGACCATTGAAAGGTTCGTCCAAGATTAGTAATTCTGGATCATGTGCAATCGCCTGAGCGATCTTAGCGCGCTGCCGCATCCCTAAAGAGCATTCGGTCATAGGCCGATGCATCACATGGTCCAGCCTTACCTGCTTCAAGGCCTCGATCGCTTTTTGCGTCGCATCATATTGCGTAAAACCATGCATGCGGACCAAGTAAGTCACCCATTGCAGACTGCTGATACGCGGATAAGAAAACTCAAGGGCAGGGCAGAGGCCGACCCGACGGAGTAAATAACTTCTGCGCCACGGATTCTTGCCAAACAAACGCACCGTTCCGAGCGTCGGTTTGATCTGGCCAAGGATCAAATTAATCAACGTCGTCTTACCCGAACCATTGGGGCCCAACAAACCATACACGCCGCTGCCCAGCGACAGGCTAATGTCGTTAACGCCAATGACGGTTTTGTACAGCTTGGAAACGCCGTTGAGTTCAATCATTTACCAACCTTGGGGGTAACCCCTTTTTAGAGTACGAATCAGACACGAAGTGGAGAAGAGATTTGACGATACATAACCAGCAGCGACCCGATCGTGATCGCCAGCAACACCATCATGCCAGGCAGCACCTCTTGCCATGACGAAAACCCAAACACCCAACTCTGCACATCACCAATGTTGTTGTACAGCGACAAGATCCCCCAACGTTTGACTTCGGGTTCTTCCATCACCGACGCCAGATCCTGAGAATGCGAATAGCCTTTTCTCATCGCGGTACTGAATGCGATCGCCATCCATGCTCCGTGTCCCAAGGTAAAAAAGGCGAACCAGCCAAAGCTGGCGAACCGCGTCTCCTGGGTCAACGATGAAAACATCAACGCCAGCGAAACCGTTGGCAGTATCAAAAACACGCTCCCGACCAGAATCCTCAAGGGCACATCCCAAGTGCTCCAAAACACCGACAAATCCGGAGACATCAAAATGCCAAACAGGTACAACGCCATCGCCGGCAGCGTGGTTACTAACATAATAAAGGTCGCGGGGATGAAGAACTTCCCCAGTAAGTAATCCAACTTGCCAATCGGTCTGGAAAAGTACAACAGAAACGCTTTGGACCGGATGTCGCGCGTAATCAGCGCAGGCGCGATCGTGCCAATGAGAAATAGGATCAAAATTCCCTGTGGGTAACGAAGAAAAGTCATCAACAACCAACACCAGACGCGATTGCGAGCGACCATCGCGTCGCCGGACTCAAGCGCAGCGGCCACCTGTTCGACCTTCGGGATTTTACGAAATTGTTTTCGCAACGCCATCGCAACAACTCTTCGATTTGCAGCGGGAATGAAGCTCGGATTTGCCTTTTGCAACTGCTTTTGAAATTCATCGACCACGACATTGACGGGCGCGCGATTACGTCCATCGCTGAGTTTGACTTTCCCTTCCATCGCTTGCCCGATGATGAAGAATCCCATCCCCCAATACAACACCGGTAACCACGCCGCAAAAACGACGCGCTTTACCCAAGGCGATTTCTGGGCCAGTCGAATTCCCGAGGCGGAAATGTACCGCCACCGCGCAGAGGGACGCGTGAGCTTTTCTTTCCAAGGTCGATAACCAAGATTATGAATCGGCACGGGCAGCTTCCTGAACGGTGTCCATAAAAATAGCCTCCAGTGAATTTTTCGCCGGACGCAATGACTCAACCGTTACGCCAGCGTCCAAGGCGGATCGCCAAACCAAATCGGTCAAGCTTCCGACCGGGGAACCCGTATCAGCATCAGCACTGGTATCAGAGTCGGCATCCGTAGCATCTTGTTTGTGAGCTGAGCCGCTGATCGTCATTCGCCCGCTTGCGCCTAATTGATGACTCAATCCGTTGGCCGCTAATTGCTTGATGAACGCATCAGTATCCTCACGCAGCAAAACTTCAATCGTGGGTTCAGAAGTTGCATTGAGTTCACTCAGCGGGCGGTGCAGCCTGACTTTACCTTGAGAAAGAATGACAACGGAATCACAGATCGCCTGAACGTCAGGAAGAATGTGCGTCGAAATCAAAACGGACTTATTGGAATCGCGATACAGTAACTCAATCCGCTTCAACAGCGACTCGCGTTCCTCCGGATCCAGCCCCGAGGTCGGTTCATCCAAGATCAAGAATTTGGGATCGTGAACAATCGCGGCAGCGAACTTCACCTTCTGACGCATGCCTGTGGAAAAGGTTTCGATCGCGCGATAACGTTCCTGTTTCATATCGCAAAAATCTAGAATCTCATGCGACCGCCGCATCGCTTCGACTTGCGGCAGCCCCGACAGGCACGCCGCGAACTGCACGACTTCCACACCCGACATGCCGGGGATATAGCAATCGTCTTCAGGCATGTAGCCAATGTCGTTACGAATCTTTCGCGCGTCTTTGTACAAACGATGGCCAAGCACTGTGCCGCTGCCAGAGGTCAGCCGCACGAGCCCAAGAATCATTTTGATCAGCGTCGATTTACCGGCTCCGTTTGGGCCCAGCAATCCCGTGATGCCCGGTTTGATCTCCAAGTCGATACCGTCAAGAGCACGATGGTGCTTGTAGTTCTTGACGATGTTTTTCAAAGAGATCAGTGGCTGCATTTAGTCGCGCTGGTTGAGGTATGACTTCCTGATAGGTGCCGCTAAGACACTATACCCATCGGACACCGAATTTGTTTTCTATATCTTAAACCTTAGCCGCCATTTTCCAATCAGGGGAACTCTTCGTTCTGAGCCGAACAATCGTGCAAGTGCAGATTTGAATAAAAATCACCTGCTGGGCCAACTACGCCTGAAGTGCGGCACGAAGATGGCGCGAGCTTCGGCGTCCAACGATGCCGTTGTTCTGGCTGGACTTGCTCGAGTGACTGTCTTAATCCGCACAACATGCACATCGGACATCACGTGATCTTAAAAAGGTTCAATCGCTTTCGACTGAAGTCTGTTTCGCGTCGAATAAAGCTCTGATGGGTCTAATCTTTTCCTAACCTATGATGTGTCAAGATGATGCGGATAAATACAAGGTCAGTTCTATCGCTTGCTTTGTTGTGTTCAAGTGCAGGCGTCTTCTTTCCATCCCCTGTTTTCTCTCAAGGGGCTTTCGAACGTGGTGCTCCCGAAACCAGAGTCCTGTTCGAAGAGGGAAACTACTTCGAAATTGACTGGGTAGCGGTTTCGCCCGATCAAAGTGGATCCGGAGGACTATTGGATCCGTTGGGGTTGGGTACCGGCGATGTTCTGGAGAGCTATGACCAGTGGGCGTTTTCGTTGAAAACAGATTTAACTGACCGCACATCCTTGGCTTTGATTCTCGATCAGCCTTGGGGAGTGGACGTAAACTACCCCATCCTTCCGACGTCCGGTTATTCAGGGACTTTTGCCAGAATTCAAAGCAACGAACTGAGTGGAATCCTCAAACAAAAGGTTGGCGAAAGAGGATCTGTCTACGGTGGAGTGCGGCTTCAGTCACTCGAAGCGTCGACAGCCTTCCCATTTGGCCCTGCGATCGGACTCGGCGGGCCCTATGCAGCATCCTTCGACCGTGACGAGGGAGTCGGTTTCATGGCCGGTGCCGCTTACGAGGTTCCTAATATTGCTCTCCGTTTTGCAGCAACCTATTACTCCGAGATCGAGACAACGCATGACACCGTCGAGATCGCTGGAACGGCGCTCGCCAACGGGCAAACCGACATCACAACTCCGCAGGCGATCAACCTCGAATTCCAAAGTGGCGTCGCAGAGAACACGTTGCTTTTTGGTTCGGTCCGCTGGGTCGACTGGTCCGAATTTGGGATTTCCCCACCGGCTTTTAGTGGAGCCATTGGGGTGCCAGCGGTGCAGTATACGGAGGACTTCTTTACATACACCGCCGGTATCGGACGTAAGATCACAGATCGCTTCGATTTCGCGTTTGCGGTGCGTTATACACCGATGACCGATCAGATCGTGCCAACTGCGGGACCGGTTAATGGAAACATCAGCTACCTCTTCGCACCTTCCTATCAGCTCCCCTGGGTGAAAATCACTACTCTCATCGGCTACAGCGACCTCCACGCGTCCAGAGACTTTGCCGGTGCCCGATTTGATGATGGTGACGTCTTCACCGTTGGTGTTCGACTTGGTTTTAACTTCTAATCGTCGTCAGTTATCAATTCTTGCGTGGAAAGAAAGTGGATTCTTTTTCAATCCAGAATTTTTCGCATCGCAGATCGGCTGGGCAAGAAGAAGTAACCTCCACCAACAGTTTTCACATAGGCATCACCTCGAGGGCATCGTTTACGAAAAGGCTTGTCCGGCAATGTAAACGTCTCGAAATTCAATTGAGAAGCAACTGGATCCAGTTCCCCCGCGAGCGTGCCCATTAAGCCATTGATCCAATTGCGTTGCATGAATTCAAACTGACGCTCGAAATTCGCGTTCAAACACATGAACAATAAACCACGAGATTCATCTTGGGTGTGATCTTTCTGAGACACTTCTGCTTTCTGAGACACTTCTGATCGCAGCTGCGGCGGAAAATATTCGGCAGGCGCAGCGGCCCCGTAAGCACGGCCTCGCCGTAATATTCGGTGGCGATTTTTCTTCCCGCTATTACGTCCGGGCGCCGTCCTTGGATTACACCGACGAACGTGAGAGCCCACGGGGCAATTGATTCCATGCGGATCGTGTTTGTAATCAAAATCGTTAGTAACGCTTCCTTTGGCCGCGTCAGGTTCGAGTGTGACAGGAGTCCCATCGGGCCACCGCCCCATTTGCTTGGCTGCTAATTTTACGGGGTCGCCCTCAGGCGTGGAGAAGCTGTCCCAAAATCGCTTGACATCTTGTTCGATCTGTCGGATCACCAAATAGCTTCCATTGAAAGCAATTTCCGGATGTCTTTCGACAGTTTGTGTGTTGTCTTGGTAGCCCAGCACGACCTCTCCCCATGCGACCTCATCCGCTGCTGAGCCTTCGGTAACCGAAAGTCCTTTCATCCACGGTTGGGAAATCCCATCACGAAACCCGAAATGTTCTTTGTGTTGCTTGAGCTCTTGGGAATCGATGCGACCGCGATCAACCAATTCCATTTCAAGGGTTTCCAGTAACTCTTTCACGCGTGTCTCTCTTTTCTCCTCCGAACCCTCATAGACCAATACCGCCAAGTGAACCTCTTGTTTCTCATCAACCACTTGTTTCTCATTTTGGCACCAAAGTTTCTCATTTCGGCCCCAAAGCCATTCGCGCGGAGAACTAGGAGTATCATCTAGATCGCCCAAGAGTTTTCGTCGATACTCCGTATCCATTCCCTCCTTAAATTCCCTTTTAAAGAGTTCCTCACCCTCATTGGCGACCGCGTCATTTAAGAGACAAAGTCCTTTCCAGGAGAAAGCAAGGTTTAGCCTACGATCGCTTTTCTGAGTTAGTTCATCGTTGAAGGATACTTGATTCAAGACTTTCTTCAGCGATCGCCGTGCCTTTTTCGGTGATTTAAATTGAAACAGCAAGCAGGACATAAATCGGAATGCGCCGTAGCCAGAGGATACGATTCCTTGGATCTCTCCCAACTGTCCTGAGATACCGCTACTTCTTTCATCCAGAGAGTTATACATTTGCTCCTCCATTGAAAAGGGCCAGCCAGTCTAGTATTTCCTGATCGGTCGCTGGCTTGAACAAGCCATCTCTAATCTTTTCGTTCCGCTTTATTTCAGAGACCGATAGTTTCGGATAGTTGCTGAACCAGCATTGCGCTTTGTGTTGGCAGCAACGCGTAAAAGGAAGAAAGCGATCCTCAAATCCAACCTCGGGCCACCGAAGGAATCGCGCTTTGGGACAACCTTCCAGCGAGGACCAGATCGGCACCACCGCAAGCGAACCTGGCCCCGTAAAATCCAAAAGGTAACGACTCCAACTCCCGTCGTAGTCACTCATGAAAACCATCTTCCTCTTTCCATCAATCAAAAAGAACCGCGCGAAATGGATGGTATCGATACCTACTAACTTCCCCCTGATGTACCAATGCCGACTGACAGCATTTGCTACCCAAAGCACCATGGAGAGGATGGTGCGTCTGGCAAATGAGTCTTTTACGTCAACAACCAGCGTCATTTGATTCTGTCCTTCAACGGTCTCCTTTGACACAACATCACAGACATGTTCGTCCTTGGGCCTAAGTTCCACATCCTGTTCGGTCCTTTCAAGGTATCGGACAAACACAGCAGTCGCCAACAAAATGACGATGGCGACCCAAAAAGTGACAGCGAGTAAGATCAACAACTTCAGCCACAACACGCTTGCCGAAGCCCACCCCATGACGAAGATGATCAGAGCCGCAGGCACCGCTGGAATCAAACAAACAATAGAAAGGAATGTCAACGCGTCCAACCCCCGAAGAAATGCGAATCGGATCCGATGTTCTTGCTGGCTATTGGGAGGGATATTGGTGGGGACATTGGGCAAACGACTGGTAAGCATCGCTTCTATTCGGCGTTTAATTTCCTGGGGCGGTTGTTGCGCGAGATCACTTGGCTGGTCAAGAAAATCAGATATTGCCATATACATTTCTCGATCGTGTTTTATTTGCTTCAACGAATTCCAAACCGAACCCACATGATAGGCAGCTGGTTTGTGGTCTTGCGACAATATCCACTGCGCTAATTCCATGTCGCTTGGTTTTGAACTCAGCCGATTGAATCCAACCACGTTTTTCATGATAGGGATCAGAGCGGCGCGTAGGTCAGCGACCAGTTGATTTAAAAAATCAATCTTTTCGCCATCAAACACAACAGAAAAAGCGATTCGGTCATTGCCTTTTTCCCTGCCGGGAAACGTGAAAATCCGAAAGAAATGGATCCGCTCCATCACAGGATCAGCGGATGCCTTGAGGTGTTTTTCGAAGTCACCTATCGCTTTGGCAACCTCTAATCTGTCGTGCGCAGGGTCCAAATTAAGAAAAAGCGTTAGCATAAACGGCCTTCGCCAAGACCTCAAAACCTCAAACATAATTCCCTTTTCTCGTCCAAATCAAACTCTAAAATCGCTATGTGTTTATACGTGGTAGTTGACTACGCACAAAAATTCTTCAATCGTCCCAGATTGGATAATGCATCTCGGTAAACGCTTGTTGATTCTTGACCTCTTGGCGAACAAACCAATCGCTTACATTTTGAGCAAACTGCGTATCTCGTTGGCCTCTAATTTCACAAAGTTTCGTCGCTGTGGTGTGCTGATAGTGTTCCATCTGGCATTGCTCAAATCCGTCGTGCGCTGCGACCAAGGCAACTTCGGCAGCCTTAAGGTCTTGCTTTTGAAGTGATACACTAGCGCGAATCTTTTGAGCCATAGGACGGCCCATCCCTATTTTTTCACGCTCGAGTTTCCTGATGGCACGGTTTGCAACTTTTTCTGCGGCTCTGCTGTTTGCGGTCGCCAATTGGCCAACAATGCAGCGCGCACGAAGTTCCCAAACGAGAAGTCGCATGTGCTCGAACTTAAAGTAACTCGACCGACTCGCCATTTCCCAAAGCTTCTCCATCGCCTCCACGGCCAAACGATGCTCGCGGTCGTAAAGTAAGACTTCAACCCTAATGTATTCGGCAATAATTTGCTGGAAGCAAAGTTTGTCGACTGGCCACATCTTGAGAGCTTCATCTAGGGAAGAGTATGCTTGAGTTGGATTGTCGGCGGCGAGACTGACGTAGGGTCCAATGAAGATCATCAAATTCGACTTATTGAGAAGATGATCTCGATTGGTAGGCGATGCGAGAAGTTCGTGGTAGCGATCGGTTACCGTTTTAAATCGTCCGGCATATTGCAAACAAAAGATCCCATAGAGCTG
>CALDEW010000313.1 GCA_937942355.1 uncultured Pirellulaceae bacterium
ACGCTGATTCCAAACATGGCGCACCCTGAAGCGCCTATCGGCAAAGACGACAAAGCCAATCTCGAGATCACGCGCGGTAAAACGCAGCCGCGCGAATTCGACTTCGAGGTGCTGGACCATTTGGAGCTGGGGAAGAAGCACGACTGGATCGACTTTGAAGGCGGGGCGCGCACGACAGGAGCGGGCTTCTATTTTCTTAAAGGCGATTTGGTGCTGTTGGATCTGGCATTGCAACAGTTTGCCGTCAGCGAGCTGACCAAGCGCGGATTCACCCCGACCATCACACCGGACTTGGCTCAAGACAGCGTGCTGGAGGGCATCGGTTTTAATCCGCGCGGTCCCGAAACTCAGATCTACAGCATTGAAGAAACCAACCTCTCGCTGATCGTAACGGCTGAAATTACGTTGGGCGGATTATACAGCGGCCAAACGCTGACCGATGAAGACCTTCCGATCAAGTTGTGCGGCATCAGTCACTGTTATCGCACCGAAGCCGGTGCCGCGGGTCGTGCTTCGCGCGGTTTGTACCGCGTGCATCAATTCACGAAAATCGAAATGTTCGCTTACACGCTGCCAGAAAACAGCGATGCGATGCACGAGGAACTTCGGCAGGTTGAATGCGATCTGTTCGATGCGATTGGCGTTCCTTATCGCGTGGTCGATACTGCGACGGGTGATCTTGGCGGGCCGGCCTATCGAAAATATGATTTGGAGGCCTGGATGCCCGGTCGCGGAGACGCTGGGGAATGGGGGGAAGTGACCAGTACTTCCAACTGCACCGACTACCAAGCACGACGGCTGAACATTCGCTATAAGAAGACGGGTGAGAAGGGAACACATTTCGTCCACACGCTCAACGGGACGGCTTTCGCGCTCAGCCGCGCCCTGATTTCGATTCTTGAGAACCATCAACAGGCCGATGGCAGCGTCATGATCCCAGAGGTCCTGCGTCCTTGGGTTGGCAAGGACAAGATTGGGTAAGCGGGAAACCGTGCGAATGTTCACTCACTCGCTCGCGCTTCGGACTTGTATTGTGTTAGCCGCCGAAGTTGAATCCGCCGCTACGCGCCGGTTGCTTGGGCGTGGCCGCTGGGGCCGAAGATGCGCCGCTTGCTGATCCTGCGGGGGTGAAGGGGCTGGGACGCGTCGCGGTTCTGTCGCCAACAGGTGGTTGCGTGCTGGGGCGCGCTTGGAAGGGTTTTTGAGCGGGTTGCTTGGGCTGACTTGTAGCCGGGCCTTGACTGCTGGCAGATGACGAAAATGGGTTGGCCGCTGCCGGCTGTTGCTGGGTAGGAAACTTCGATGGTTGTTTAACCAAACTGGTTCCTGCCGACGATCTTTCTGTCATCACATTTCCATTAGCGCGACCTGTTGATGCTTGACCGCCGGCGTTGAATCCTGCTGTTGGTTGAGCCGCAGGACGAACATTCGCTTCTTGTCGAGCGTTTTGCATTAAATTACGCGCTGAAGCTTGACCTGTATCGCTCGGCCCGTCTGGTCTTGGACCTGTGGTATCGGATGCATGACGCATATGACCACGGCTGGGTTGGGGCGCATTCGATTGCTGCGATCGCTGCGTTTGGAGCGATTGGGCGGAGCGACCGTTTTGCTGGTTTGACGTGTTGCCGCTGTAGGGGATGCTGTAGTCATTCCCACTTTGGCTATTTTGAGAAGCGAGGTTCGAGCCCGCATTGTTGGACAAATTAGGACGTCCGTTGGCGGCTTGGCCACTTACGTTTTGATTGGTTGCAGGTTTAACGATCAGCATATTCACCACGGTTTCAATCGGGCCGCGTCCGTAGGGAAGCGCCAATGCGTAGTCAGCGTAGGCCTTGTTGTACTCGACAACCGACGCGATGAAATCCGATTCGGCGGCGCGCCAAGTCCGACCTGCGCTCAGCACGTGATCAACGGTGGATTGGTTGCGAGCATACAATTGCTGCGCTTCGTCGGCATTCTTTTGCGCCATCGTCACGGTGTTGGCGCGTGAGGCGATCAACTCATGCATTTGTTTGAGCGTGGCGTCAATGCCTTCATACTTCGGAGCGATCATGCCACGGTTTTTGAAAGCTGAGTAGTTCGTTTTTACGCGCGTTACCGTGGGGCTGTCCATGGGCACAATCGGCTGAGCGTTGCCGGTCAGCGATTTCATCTTTGCTTGTGACTTACCTAATTGAATCGCGGTGAATGTGATTTCGTTCTGAGCGTTTGATTTAGCGATTTCGATGGAGGAGGCATCGTTTCTTTGGGCGGAGCTGAGCGATCCAACCCAATCGAGATGGTGCTTCGCACTGACCGATTGAGCCCAGTCGTAATATACCTCCCAATACTGAGGGATCAGCTGGCTGCGACTAACGCGACCGGCCGACTGTTGGAGAATGTCCCGCAGGCGGATCGGCAAACCCTCCGCCAGTTGTTGATTGGCGTCGAACGAAAATTTTGCGATCGTTTGCTTCGCGGCGGTTGAATCCGTTGTTTGCGATTGGGCCTGTTGCGGATGTCCAGATTGAGATTGGTTCTGGCGAGGCAGATCGCGCTGTCGCGTACGTTGGTCGCGTGATGCCATTTGAGCAGGTTGATTCCGTTGACCACGTCGATTTGCTTGAGGCTGACCAAACTGGCGATTGTTCTGTTGCGGTGCGGAGCTTTGGAACTGCGGCTGTGCTGGAGCGGCGGGGCTTAGGAAAGCCGTTTGTTGAACGAAATTTTTCTCGCGGACTTGAAAGTTTTCTTCGCCCCGCGAGGCTTTAGGCCGTTCAACAGTCGAAGGCAGCGGATGTGAGTTGGGCGGCGAACGGAACAAGTCTTCAACGGGCGTGTCGCGCTGCGGTTGTTGGTCATGCAGATAAGCCGATTCGTATTTTGGTTCTTCGGCCCGATCTTCTTTCTGGTCTTGGACGGATGTTTGGCTGTAGACGGTGGTCGTGGAGCTGGCTGCCTTGGTTGCGACTGCGGTGGAACTTGCGAATCCACTTGACCCGTTAGAGGTTTGTGATGATGTGTCGCTGAAGCTACTGACTGAAGAAGAACTGCTCAGTCGCTGCGGCTGATGTTGTGTTTGGATTTGGGGAGCTGGTCGCAGGCTACTGGCTCGCAATCCGTTGACGTTGCGCGATGGTTGTAGCGGGGAAACATGGTTTCCAGCTTTGCGGTTATTGGCAGATTCGTTAGTTGGGTTTGAACTTGTAAACGTCCCTTGAGAATTGCCTTCAAACGTAACTTCATTGGGTGCCAAAGGTTTGGCCCCCGTCATACGCGGACGGGGTGCTACGGGTGCGTCATAGGCCGAGTCGTTTTGAGCGATTTTCGTTGCAGGGGCTGAACTGAATTGAGCCGCTTTTGTTTCCGCCGAAGTCGTTTCTTCTTCATCAGCGACTTCCAAAATCGAATGGCCGGCGGACTTATCAAATGCGGCGCTGTTGACGATTTGAGAAAACGCATCGGCGGCCCAAACGCAGGAAGTTGCTACAACGGCAACCGGTAGAAAGAAAGAGATAACGAAACGTACGATTCGAGAATTTTGGATCATCTCATGCATCCTTGCATTGAAAATTAAGTCTTCGGCAGCCTTTGCGGCGTTGGTTGTGGTCTGCAATCCTTGCAGTGTTCGCCGTCTCACAAGCGATTAAAACCGGCGGGATTGGGTTGCCAATCGTTAATGTGTTCCGAATCGAATTTTGGGTCAATGCTGATTTTGTTGCGGTGATGGCACGTTAGATAAGTGCCCTACATGCTCTTTTTAAGCCGCAAAAGTCTCGTGAACTGTCGGACAAAGGTTAAGTATTTGTCCACAGCCGGGCGGAAATCGTTTACTTCTCTGAGAAAAATTCTAATAATTAATTAGGTCGATTTCGAATCGGGAGCATCATGTTACCCCGACGCAAGAAAGGCCAACCATTTTGGGGAAGATTTCGTGACAGCAACTATTTTTCATGCAATTGGGTTTCATGCCGTATGTCGAAGCTTGATTGCGACCGTGTGGTTGGCGTTCGGGGCGGCGATTGTCAATGGACAGCTAATTCAAGCACCAACACTTCCTACCGAGGAAGGTAAGCTGGTGAAATTTTGGTTGGACGAAGTCTGGGACAAAGGCATTGGCAACAATGATAAAAGCGTACAGGTGTACGAAGCGGCCGCACCCAAAGATTCCAACGTAAATTTGGCCTACGCTGTCAACCGGCTTCAGCACAATCGCTCTACGCAGGCGTTGGCGGCGGCTGAATCTGCCAAGGCCGCTGACCTGAAGAATTTGGATGCGATCGTTTTCTTGATTTGGTTGAAAGTGCTAAAAGACGACTTCGACGTGGCGCTGATCGAAATGCAATCGTTCGCTGACACCGCTGAGAAGACTAAATTTGATCCCGACAAACTTGATGTGGCTTATCGACGACTGGGGCGCTTGCTGGGCTATCTCAATGGCCCCGTCGCAGGTCAGTGCAACCCAGACATTCTTCTTCGTACCACCGAACGCCTAACCGCAGGCCTCGACAATCGGCAGAAGAAGATCTTAACCGATCAGTCAGACGCCGTTATTGCAAAGTACGAACAACTGTTGAGGGATCTCAGTCAGGAAGTCCACGACTCGATCGCTAAAAATGAAGCATCCGACAAAGCATCCAAGGTTGCTTTGGAGAAGCAAAACAATGTCCTGGCGGCTCAGACGGATCAAATCCAGAAACAACGAGACGTATTAGAGGTAGAAGGCCGGCAAAAGATTAGCGCTGTGGCTCAGAAGTTACCAGCCTTGGAAGCCCAACTGCAAAACGCGATCTTGGAAATTGATGCCGTGCGATCGCAAATTCAGTACAACCAAACGGCGTTGTTTTACAGCCAAAACAGTCTGCAAGGTTCTCTTCTGGCCAACAATTTCAACCGCTTTCAGTTGCAGCAAAATTATTTCTTGCTCAACAATCTTCGTTCCAATGCGAACACGATCGCCAATGCAATCGCGGTCGAGCAAAACAAAATCAATCAAATTCAGGCCACTTACAATACCCAGTTGCAACGGTTGAATAAAGACATTAAGAAATCAGCCAATCTCCAACGACGCAATTCGAACAAGTTGGTCAAGATTGCGGCCGGACCCGAACCTGATGCCGGCAAAGTGAAGGCGCTCAACAATCGTACTTCCGCGCTGAGCATCTACGATCCGCTTCCGTTGGAACAATATCGAGCCGACTTCCGACGGCAGCTTCCGTAGCGCACGATGCCGGAAAGCTCACGTGCTCGGGTCAAGGATAAAATAAAAGCCTGCCCAACAAATCTGTGAGCAGGCTTAAATTTTGCAAAGGTGCAAAATAGAATGAACCAAAGGCGCTTAAGGCGTGATGCCGCAACTATGTTGCCAGTTATAAACTACGCCGACGACGAAGTAGAATTAGGCTTGACGCAAGCGCCAGTATCGCAGCGCTTGATGGCTCCGGTACTGAACTGGCCGCTGTGCGGAAGCCAATCGCGTAGTTGTTGTTTAGGTCCAACGAGTTTGTCGTGTAGACGTCAAAGCCCGTGACAGGTTGATCGGAAACCCAGCGCAAGGGCACAGAGTTCCTTTCCAATACGCCCGTGTCCGCTCCGACGTATGAGACCGAGTAGTTGTTGCCGTTGACAGACGACGCGTAATCGGTATCCAAAGTTGAAATCAACGTGAAATCTTCTCCCACGTTCGCGATCAGTCCGTCGACAGAAGCGCTTCCGTTCTGGAAGTCGGATGATCCCAAGTTTTCTCCGTGTTGGACGTATGCCTCGATAGGGATGCTGCTGAGGATCTCGAAAGTTGCGGACTCTGTTTCGCTGACTGTCCAAAAATTTGATCCATTGGCAGTGTGCCCATTGGTGACTTGCAGTCGGATATCTGACGCCGCGACGCCGAACTGGTCTCCGATGTTGAAGACTTGGTTGATCGCACTTGTGTTAGGGCTAAGCCCCAAGCTCGATGGTGTGAGCTGAGTGAAGCTCTGTCCGTAAGATGTGCCGCATGTCATGATGATCGCAGCAAAGATTGTAAGTTGTGTTCTGTTGATCATAGGTATTTTGCTATCCGAAGGTGAGGAGGTTGAGAGGAAATAGGGGCTCTCGGGTTTGACCGCTGTAACGAACTGCGGGCCTAAGTTGCTTGTAAGGCCCTCTGAAACCATCTTTCGTTTCTTTCAACCAGTAAAATCAGAAACAAAGTGTCCAGCCCGACCATCGAATCGTTCCGATAAGCCAGATAAATCGAAAGCGTTTCGCTGACCGGTAAACTCGCTTGGAGCACCCAACCAAAAGGCTGCGGTTCAGGCTTTGATTCGGCCTGCTGTCAGAGCAATCGGGCTGACTATTTTCTCCGCCTGCATTACAAGACAGCACGCGTGGCTCACGACTCGGAGAGTCGAGTTACGTAACACGACTCTCCGAGTCGTGAATCTCCGCGCTATCGCATTTGGGCTATTTATCGACAGCTCGCTGGTGCAAAATCGACTTCCCCAGATGATCACCGGGGCCGAGGTGTATCGAGGCTACCTTACCTTCAGCATCAAATCATCAATCCACGATTGGAGCTTCTCCACCGGCAACCCCACGACGGTTGATGCAAGCCCCTCGATGATGCGAACGAAATCCAATCCGTCCTGATAACCAAACGCCCCCGCCTTGCCGATCCATTGATCGGTGTCCAAATAGGTTTCGATCCTCTCGTCGCTCAGTCGATCCATCTCGAGCGTGGTTCGTTGGAGGTAGGAAGCAAATTGGTTGGAGGGGCGGTGCCATAAACAAACGCCTGTCAGCACATGATGAACGGTGCCGCCCATCAGATTTAGCATTGCCCGCGCGTGGTCAACGTCGACCGGTTTCCCTAAAATTTCGGCTTTGCAGAACGCGACCGTATCGGCACCTAATATAATGCCGTGATCAATTTCTTGAGCGATCGTACTGGCTTTGGCAACCGCCGCGTCAACTACCAATTGCTCAGGACCACAGTTGCTACAAATTCCTTTTTCGACAGAATCATCCGGAGCGATCACGTCAAAAGAAAAACCAGCCTCGGTCAACAACTGACGACGGCGCGGCGATTGGCTGGCCAAGATTAGCGGCGGCGATGTTGTTTGTTCGTTCATTTTCAGCGGACGCGTTTAAAATTCAAAGACTGCAGCGCCGGTTCCCACCGGTTTCTGTTAACCAAATATGATAGAAGTAATTTTCGAAGACAACCACTTGTTGGTTCTCAACAAACCGCCTTTGATCGCCACGATGGGGGCTGAAGCCGGTGCGCCAAGTTTGCTGATCGAGGCGAAAAAGTATCTCAAGCGAAAATATAACAAACCCGGCAACGTTTACTTAGGTGTCGTCAGCCGATTAGACGCTTTTGTTTCTGGGGCAATCGTCTTCGCCAGAACTTCAAAATCCGCCAGCCGGCTCAGCGACCAATTTCGGCGACGGAAAATCACAAAACAATACCGCGCGATCGTCCCCGGTGGAATTCTCTCCAATCAAGGCGTTCTTGAGGACTGGATCTTCAAAGACGATGCCAGCCACCGCATGAGATGTACTGACAACGCCAAACATCCCGACGCAAAGCTTGGCCGCTTGTCATACGAAATTATTGGTCGAGAACCCAATGCAGGACTCGATTTATTGAAAATTGGACTCGAAACGGGGCGCAAACATCAGATTCGCGTTCAACTGTCGCACGCCGGCAGTCCGATTTTGGGAGATAGGAAGTATGAAAGTCGAGATCGTTTCGTCAAAGGGATTGCATTGCATTGCTATCATCTGGCGTTCGAGCACCCGACTTTGAAAAAGCCAATGGAGTTCACTGTTGAACCACCTCAACATTGGAGTTTGCGAAAGTTTGGCGTATAATTCGATTGTCGGCATTCGCGGAGCCCAACGCACAGACCCGAAAAAACGTTTTTCTCTAATCACCTGTCTAATTATTGCCTTTTTCGATGAGCACTGGCCGTCATAACATCCGTTCCAACGCTGTCACCAGCGGATTGGTCACTGAAGACCAAGTCCGTTTGGCCGTCGACGCTGCTGCGCGATCCAAAGGTGGTGTGGCGACGGATGTTTCGGACAAACGCATTGCCGCTCAATTGGTTCGGATGGGCGTTCTTACCAATTATCAAGCCGATCAATTATTGGCGGGGCGGACAAAACTTAATCTGGGGCCTTACATTATCACCGATTGGATCGGGCAAGGCGGAATGGGTCAGGTCTTTAAGGCCGTCCACAAGATGCTCGGCCGCGAGTCCGCGGCCAAGGTGTTGCCTCTGCATAAAACAACGCCCGAAGCGGTAGAGAGTTTTCGCCGTGAGATCAGAGCGCAGGCAAAGCTCGATCATCCCAACCTCGTACGGGCCTTTGACGCCGGCGAAGATGGTAATGTGCACTATTTGATTGTCGAGTACGTACCAGGAACCGACCTGCGGCGACTGGTTCGCACGAAAGGGAAGCTCACCGTTCAACAAGCCTCAAACATTATTAAACAGGCGGCCGAAGGACTTGATCACGCTCACGAACGGAATCTTATCCACCGCGATATCAAACCCGGCAACATTTTGGTCACACCCGACGGGACCGCCAAACTTTCGGATCTGGGATTAGCGTTTTATTTGAACGATTCCAACGACCCACGCGCCGGGAAAATTGTTGGCACCGCGGATTACCTTTCGCCTGAACAAATTCGCACGCCCGATAAAATTACCAGCAACAGCGACATCTATTCGCTCGGCTGCACGTTGTACTACGCAGTGACGGGCAAGGTTCCTTTTCCCGGCGGAAACTCGCACAGCAAGGCGCGACGCCATCTTGAGGAAACACCATGGCATCCACGCCGATTCAACGACGAAGTGAGTGATGACTTCGTGGACCTTATCGGTGACATGATGGAAAAGGATCCCAGCGAACGGATTCAAAAAGCATCCGAAGTCGCCGAGCGATTGTCTCCTTGGGCAGCCGACAACAGTCCGCTTTTGGACACCGAACTGGACGATCGTCCGCGCTGGACACCGGCTCCGGTGGCTTCGGTGGACGCGCAAGACACCGATCCAAATTTTGATGTTGCCGATTTGGCCCTCTCGGAACTATCCGAGACATCTCAAAGCGGTATGCAAAACAGCAGCATAAATGGGACCAACGCCGGCGGCGATTCTATGACCGATACAGGGTCTTTTATCGGCGGCGGACGTAAAAAGCCTCCTGTGCCCAGCTCCACCGTCGAACAATACAGCTCCGCAGGTCGCCTTTCAAAAGACGATCTCACATTTGGGTTGTTCAGTCTGTTATTTGCTTCGGCAGGAGCCCTTCTAATTGGCGGTCTAATCGGATTCATCGCCGGTTACTTCGCGGCCAAGTAGGCATTGAGCCCGCACATTGGCACTATCCATGGAACGTTTAACGACTAACCGGCAGGCGCCGGCGTTTTGCCCTGCCAAACACGGTCGCCTTCCGGCTTGTCGTTAAACGATTGTCCAACTGCAGCGCGAATCAATTGCCATCGGACCAGCCTCACCATTCACCTAGCCAACTAACTCCTCAACCCAAAATCGCCAGCACTTCTTTTTGAATACCTCCGGTGACGTGTACCTGCGAATCAGCATCAATGAAGACATTGATCTCGCTGCGAATTCCAAATGCTTCTTGGTACACACCCGGTTCGATCGAAAAACAAGTCATCGGCATCACCAAACGATCTTCTCTGGTTTCGAGATTGTCCATGTGAGCCCCGTTGCCATGGGTCTCTTGGCCAATGTTATGCCCCGTGCGGTGAATGAAGTACTCACCCATGCCCGCATCATCAATCACGTCGCGCGTCGCCTGATCAACTTCCCAACCTTGCAGTGGACGACCGGACGCAAAAGCGTCCTTCACACATTGGATTCCCGCATCGCGTCCACCGGCGACGACATCGAAAACCTTAGTGACTTCCGCCGGAATATTATCACCGACGAAACCGACTTTCGTCAGATCGCTGTAAACGCCCATCGGAACATCTAACTTCGCCCACATGTCCAAAAGTAAAAACTGTCCTTCACAAATTTCCGCGTCTTTGCCCGGCAACGGTTCGTAGTGAGGATCGCCACTGTTGGGGCCGACGGCAACGATCGGCGCGTGATAGGTTGTCATGCCATGGTCCGCATAAAACTTCATGACTGCGTTCTGCACATCCATTTCGCGGATCGTTGTGCCTGATCTAATCGAGGTCGCCACCATGTCCCAAGCCATGTCAAACGCGGATCGGTTAATTCGATCGGCTTCCAAGTGCAGTTGCCACTGTTGGGGTGACCAGCGTGCTTCGAAGTACTGGATCAAATTTCCTGATGAGCCCAATTCGGGGCCTAAGGAACTCACCAGTTCGGCCGTACCTGCGTCAACACGCGATACGTAAGGGTTGGCGGCGTTGGGGGAATATTCCATCGCAACTTTCTTCTGACCGGACAAAATTTCTTCCAGCCCCGAATGAAGTTGCTGCCAAGTTAAATAAACGTGTTTATCACCGGGCAGGTGATCCAGCGATCCTGTCTCGATTCGATGGACTAACTTCTGCGGCGAACCTTTGGCTGGAATGTAGTAGAAAAATCGGCGGGACTTCGCCTCTTGTTCGGGGATGCCCAGAACGCGCAGTGCCAACACGTTTAGGCCCCGGAAATCGTAAAGCAGCCAGCCGTCAAAACCAAATTCGGCAATGGCGTGTTGGATTTTTTCCAGATCAAACGCAAATTTTGTTTCATTCATGGACTCATTTTATGAATTTTCGTTTCCGCCCAACAGCCATTGCACGCCAAATTTGGCCGTTTATTGTTTTCACTTTCTCGAGAGCAATGATAAACTGGGACAAGACAACCAAACGCTAACCAGAAAACCTACTTCGGCTAAAAATATGCAAATCCTCTTCACCCATTACAAATCGCTCAAGGTCACGATGAGTTCGATCAGCTTTTTCTTCGTCTGTTTTTTCCTTTTCTTGCTGAACGGATCTGACGCTGACGCGAAGTGTTTCCAAAGAGAACAGATTGCGAAAGAGGCCAAAGCCAAGGCCGCCGCGGCGGTCGCTGTAAGTGAACACGTTGAAAAAGCTGAGGGAGACGTTAAGGAAGAACCCAAAGATGAAGAGCCACTGAACATCATCGACTCCGCCGCTCAACCGGCGGCTCCGTCGATGGCCCATGATGAGATCAAACTTCACATGTGGGATGGTTCGATTGTGGGCGGTAAAGTCTCTGTCCAGAGCATCAAGGTCATGACGGAGTTTGGGCAGATGACCATCCCGATCAAACAGATCGTCGAATTTTATCCGGGGCTCGACAGTTTCCCCAAAAAGCAGGCTCGACTTGAACAACTTGTCCGAGAGCTGGGCGACGGGACTTATCAAGTTCGCGAAGACGCACACCGAGCGCTGGTGAAAATGGGATTGCCTCTCAGGAAGGAAATCCTGAAATTTACCGACGGCGGATCCGTTGAACGCAAGAAGCATCTGATCGAAATCCGCAAAGAGTTAGATGAACTGTTGGAAGATGCCGAAGACATGGACGCCCCACCGCAGATTACCGAACTGGCGCGTTACGACAAAGTTGTTACGCCCAACATGACCGTTGTTGGTAAGATTCAAGAAGAGCTATTTGAGATCACCAGTAAGTTTGGTGAATTGAAAGTTCGTTTAGAGGATGTTGAGCACGCTTCACGTGATGTCAAAATTCCCAAGGATGAAATACGAAAGAAGCTGACGCTGGACAGCGACAACTTTTATCAGCGAAAACCAAAATCTGCGGGTATTCGCGTCAGCAAAGGGGATCGCATTCGAATCAAAGCGGGCGGCGTGATGGATTGGACGAATTGGAACACTTCGTCAACGCCTCACGGCCTGACCAATCAAGGGAACTGGCGCTCGATTAACAGTGGCACCTTGATCGCCTGCATTGGCAAAGATCAAAATAACGTTTTAAAGGTTGGCGCCGAAAAAGAATGGGTGGCCAAGAGAAACGGTGTGCTGTATTTCGCGATCGCGGTTCAAGACAACTACGTCAAGGGGAATAGCTATCGCTGGTCGGGCAACTACGAAGTGAAGGTCATCGTCAAACCAGTCTCTAAGTAGTCGGTAGCAAGCCGACAGCAAGAAGTAGGCCGTACCAAGCCGATAGGCGCCGTTACGGCTGGCCCCTAGTTGCAACGATCAATCGTCAAACCGACGCAACGTACCAAGCCGCCTCACACAATGCCGGAACAGCGCCGACCTATCGTTAGGAGTTAGGGCGTTTGGCTCTTGATTGAAA
>CALDEW010000314.1 GCA_937942355.1 uncultured Pirellulaceae bacterium
GGCATCTGCACCGATGTTTCCGCGGATTCCGGAACGGACTGGCTTAATCAGGCTCACGGTTCGGTCTTTGGAGACATTGATAACGACGGGGATCAGGATTTGATTGCCGGCGTTCAGGATGGTCTGCTCGTGATGAGCAACGATGGTACAGGAAAATTCACGGTTGCCCGCGGTTTAATTTTGCCCGCTGCGGTTCCCTATTCACTGACCCTTGCGGACTACGACCAAGACGGCGATCTCGATATTTTCGCCTGTTGCTACGACAAACGATCAGGCGTCAATCGCCACCGCATTTTCGCCAAAGCAATCCCTTATCATGATGCCAACAATGGGGGGCGAAACGTCTTGTTTCGAAATGATGCGACTCCCGCCGAAGGCAACTGGCAGTTCAGTTACGTTACCAACGACGTCGGCCTGAATGAGAACAATCGCCGGTTCAGTTACGCCGCCTCATGGGAAGACTACGACAATGACGGCGATCTCGATCTGTACATCGCCAACGACTTTGGACGCAACAACCTGTTTCGTAACGAAGGCGGTCGATTCAAAGACGTCGCCAAAGAAGCCGGCGTGGAGGATGTATCGGCAGGCATGTCCATCACTTGGGGAGACTACAACAACGATGGCTGGATGGACATCTACGTCAGCAACATGTTCTCCTCCGCGGGCAACCGCATCGCGTTTCAACGAAAATTTCAATCGGGCGCAGGTGACGAAACTAAGAAATTGTTCCAACGCCATGCACGAGGAAACTCGCTGTTTGAGAATGCCAAGGACGGAACGTTCCGTGACGTCAGTGTCGAAGCGGGTGTCACGATGGGCCGTTGGGCTTGGGGCTCTCGTTTTATTGACCTCAACAGCGACGGCTGGCAGGACCTATTGGTTGCCAACGGTTTTTTGACTCAGGGTAAAGCTGATGATCTGTGATCGATGTACTGGCGACAGGTCGTGTCGCAATCACCTACTTCTGCAGATGCAGATCAATCCATCATTGATCACTATATTTCTGTTTGGGAGCCTTTGAATCAGCGTATTCTGACGGGAAGTTCGTTTAGTGGTAATGAGAGAAACTGTTGTTTTCTTAACACGGGCAAAAGTGGATCAGCCAAAGATCAGTTTGCTGACGTGTCCGCTTCGAGTGGACTACACTACCTTGATGACAGCCGTTCCATCGCGGTCACTGACTGGGACCAAGATGGTGATTTAGATATATGGATCACCAACCGAACTTCGCCGCGCGTTCGATTTCTACGCAACGACACCCCAACCGATAACAGTTTCATTGCGTTTCAACTGGAAGGACTCCCCTCCGCACGTTGCCCGCGCGACGCTTACGGGGCACGCGTGGAGGTCGTCTTCGCGAACGCTGCCGAGGATACGGTTCAGCGCACACAAACGCTCTATGGCGGCGATAGCTTTCTCAGCCAATCATTCAAATGGCTCCATTTTGGGATGCGGCCTGATGAACAAATCCAATCGGTCTCCGTGCGTTGGCCAGGCACAAAGACGCCCGAGTCCTTTTCGGGTGTTGCCACAGGCAAACGCTGGCGATTGGCTCAATCCAAAGGCGTCGCAAAAGAGATCCCAGCGCGAAAGTCCAGCCCCGCCGCAGTTCAAGCAGCCCCATTGGCCAGCGTTCCACTAAAAGCGACCGGGCGACTAAAAATCAACTGGCCAAAATCGGTGGGCGATCTCGAGTATCGCGCAATCAGTGGAGAACTGGTTACCAAAAAAGCGGTTTCCGATCGGCCGACGCTGTACATGTGTTGGGCGAGCTGGTGTTCGCCATGTCTTGAGGAACTCAAAGAGGTTTCCCAAACCGAGATGGGGGACGTGGAGGTCATCGCCCTCAATATTGAACAAGCGACTTCCGGAGATGGCCCCACTGCCCAACAGCAGCAAAGCATCCTCGATAAGGTTGGCTTTAACGGCACCCGAGGCATTGCCACATTATCGTTACTCAGCACGCTGAATCAGGCTCATCTCGACGCCATTTATGTCCGAACGGAGCTTCCGCTCCCGGTCAGCTTCTTGGTTGACAAGGACGGTCTTCTGCGCGTGGTGAACAAAGGAATCCTTAAGGTTGATCAGGTAAAAAAGGACCTGCAAACGCTTGATGAGAGAGGACGCAACGGGATGGCGTTGTCGGTTCCTTTTCCTGGGCGCTGGTCCGAAGAACATCTTGATGGAAATCCGATCGCTGTTGCACGCGCGTTCGTCCAAGATGGTGCTCCCGAAGATGCGTTCAACTTTTTAGAACACTATCTCAAAATCACAGCCCCATCGGAAACGAACGCGAAAAAATTAGACCGCCAGACAACCCTCTTGCGGGCGGCTTCGTCATACGAATTGGGCATAATGGCGTTTCGCGCAGGAGAATCCGACCGAGGGTTTTCCTATTGTCAGCAAGCTCTCAAACTGGCTCCCAATTCCGTACCTACGCTGCTGGCCATGATCACCCATTTGGCGAACAAAGGCGCATTTGAAAAGGCTCAGCCTTATTGCCAGACCGTTAAAAAGCTGGCAAGCGGCAATTCGAGAGTCAACTTTCAACTGGGCCGGATCGAGCTGGGGAGAAAGAAAATTGGCGCTGCGGTCGACCACTTCGACAAAGCTTTCAAAGCCAGCCCAAAGATGTTCTCCGCTGGCAATAATTTGGCTTGGATTCTTTCCACCAATGAGGATGAATCGGTTCTTGATGGGGCACGCGCGGTAAAGGTCGCCGAAAGTATCTGTGAAGCAACTCAGTACAAAGACCACCGTTTCTTCGGAACACTTGCGGCCGCTTACGCAGAAAGCGGTGACTTCAAGAATGCAGTCGCAATCACGAACAAGGAAATCGAAATGGCGACAGCCAGAGGCGACAAAGAATCAGTCGTATCATTAAAGCAACGGCTGAAGCAATTCGAATCTGAAAAACCTGTCCGCGACTAAATGGCTGCCCGAATTCGGCCAAGGCCAGTAGATGTTAGATGGTAGATAATTCTCAATAGATCGAACCTGCCGGGCACGTTGGACAATTGGCGTCAGCGTCCATTATGATGAGTAAACAATACCTCGTGATCCAATCCCTTCAGGTGAAGCAACATGCCATCTCTAAGTCGACGTTTCGCACTAAAAATTTTCGCCGCCGCAGGGGCTTGGCTGGGACTTCCTCAGACTTCCAAAAGCCAAACGGTCGCAGCGGAGTCTCCGAACGACACAGCTGCCACGCCCAACGCAACCAAAATCTCATGGTCGGACTCCTTTGATCGCACTTTCCTCAGCGGTGATTGCTGGGCGAACCCGATGGAGAACTGGAGCGTTGTAAACGGCGCCGCCGAGTGTTCCTCGGGCGGCAGATTTCGCAACATTCAATTGTTGACCCACCAATTGACCAACCTGCAAGGACAACTCGACATGTCCGTCACGTTGTCTCAGGTACAACAAGGTGCCAAAGATGGCGGCGCAGGATTTCAACTGGGCATTCGCAGCGAACTGAACGAGTACCGTAGCAACTCGTTTGCCGCAAACGGAGTTCGCGCCGGTGTCGTCAATGGTGAACTGGTCATCGGCACTTCTTCGGTCGCAGTGCAAGGATTAACCAATCCGCAGAATATCACGTTGAGATTACTGGGAACGCCAAAGGGTAACAACTACGAACTTAGCCTTACCGCAACGTCGGCCGAGGGCGCCGAACTTGGCAGTTTGAACCACACGTTGCCGGCCGAGGGACTGCTTGGGAATATTGCCTTGGTGAACAATTTTGGCAACGGAAGAGTCAGAGGCAAAAAGAGCATATCAGGAAACGGCGGACGCTATCGCTTCAATGACTGGTCGGTCGCAGGAGATGCTTTCACCGTTAATTTGGACCATCGGTTCGGTCCCCTCCTGTGGACGATGTATTCGCTGTCGGATTCGCGCGGCGATGAAGGCTTCGTTATGAAGCTATCGGCGCTGACCGCTCCGATGGGTGCCCAAGACAATCACGATGTCGAACTTTGGATCAAGAAAGACGACCAGTGGCAATCTTTGGGCAATGCCGATCTGGATCCGGACGCTTGGGTGGCGACGTTTCGGATTCCCAATTGGGACGAAAAAACGGCCACGCCCTACAAAGTGGTCTATAAGCAACGGCACCGCAGCGGCAAGCAAACCGAATCGACCTGGGAAGGTTCCATTCAGGCCAACCCGACAGGGCGTCCGCTGCGACTGGCAGCGCTGACCTGCCAAAAGGACTACGGATTTCCTTACGCACCGGTTGCAGAAAACATCATTAAACTGAATCCGGACATGTTGTATTTTTCCGGCGACCAAATTTATGAAGACCACGGAGGATATGGCCTGATTCGAGAACCCGCCAATCGGGCAATCATCAACTATCTCCGCAAATACTACATGCACGGATGGGCGTTTCGCCACGCGATGAAGAACGCTCCCACCATCTGTCTTCCCGACGATCACGATGTCTTTCAAGGCAACTACTGGGGCGAATCCGGAGCCGCTATGGCAGAGACCGCCGAAGGAACATCATCCTTTGGAGGCTATCGCGAACCGGCAAAGATGGTCAATGCAGTTCATAAAACAACCGTTGGCCACCACCCCGACTATTATGACCCAACGCCGGTGAAGCAAAACATCAGCGTCTACTATGGCGATATGGTTTATGGCGATGTCAGCTTTGCCATTATCTCCGACCGACAATTCAAAAGTGGCCCCGAGCACGTTTCCACTGGCGAAGGTCGCGAAGACCACATCGAAGATATTAATTTCGACGCTTCGACACTCGATAAGCCGGGCTTGGTGCTGCTGGGCGATCGCCAAGAATCGTTTCTCAAGCAATGGGTCAATGATTGGCGTGGCCATAAGTTGAAGGTCCTGCTCAGCCAGACTGTGTTTGCAGGCGTAGCGACTCATCACAGTTCGCGCAAACGCTACCTCAAGGGTGATCTCGATTCGGGCGGTTGGCCACAAACGGCACGCAACAACGCGATCAATATCCTGCGTCCCGCGATGCCGTTGCACATCAATGGCGACCAACATCTCACCACGCTGACGCAGTACGGCGTGGAAAAACAGCGCGATAGTTTCTGGGCATTTTGCACGCCCGCGATCTCCGCCGGTTACCCGCGCTGGTGGCTGCCAGATGAGGTCGGCATGCCGCATGAAAACCGCCCCGAGCATGGCTTCGACAACACGGGCGAATTTACTGACGGTTTTGGAAATTTTGCTTACGTCTACGCCGTGGGAAATCCGGAAATGGGAACCAAGAAAAACCGCTACGAACTGGCTCATCAAAAGGGCAGCGGGTTCGGGATGGTTACCATCGACACCGAGGCAAAAACCTACTTTCTTGAATCCTTCCGTTTTTCCGTCGACGCCACCGATGGAAATCCTGCCAACCAATTTCCTGGCTGGCCCGTGACGATCCAACAGCGCGAAAACGC